>CAYPOY010000001.1:0-53115 GCA_964412395.1 uncultured Anaerolineales bacterium
CCCCGCCCGCCAGCGTAGTCCTCATAGCACCTGCCTCAAAACATCGTGCGCAAGGCGTAAGACGACACACGTGAAGCGAGCACTGGCACCTCGTCCCCTGGTCCCCTTGTCCCCTTGTTCCCTTGTTGCCATTGCCTTGGCCTGGCGGAGCGGCTCCTAGCCGCACGAAGGTGCGCGATGTTCCCAACGCACTGAAAAGCTCATCCACTGCTGCCTGTACGATGCCCTCTACGTTGGTAGCACGGCGCATCCTGTCGGTGATCTCGCGGGTCAGCCGCTCACGGGTGGCACGGCGCTGAGTTTCATCGAGGAGCCGCAGGTTTTCGGCAGCCAGGGCCATGCGTTCGGCGACGGCTTCGACCAAAGTGATTTCGTCGTCGGTCCACTGCCGCGCCTTATCGTCGTGGATGCCCAGGGCGCCGATGACTGCGCCACGCAGAGCAATGGGCGCGACCAGGGCAGAGTGGTCCATTTCCCCTTCATCACCGTCGCCGGTCAGCACCGTCGCGCTTTGCCGTGCCACTGCCTGCTGGATTTCGGGCACCACCGCATCGTCCAATGGAGCAACGCCCGGACGCCTGGTCTCGTAACGGGTCTGCTTTGCAGTTTGCAGGTATTCGGTCCACGCCTGGCCCAGGTAGCGTCGGTGGGTGGCCTCCATCTCCTCCAGGGCGGCCTGAGCATCGGCAAACAGCCGGGCGTTGTCAATGGCTACTGCTACCTGGTCGGCCATAGTCTGCAAGACGGCGATGTCCGCCTCGTCAAAGGCTGCCTCTTCCGCGCTCTGCACAGTCATCGCGCCGATGATCTGTCCTCGCGAACTGAGCGGCAGTGCCATCTCGGAGCGTGTCTCCGGCAGGAGGGGGTTGTCGAAGCGAATGGCTTCCTTGCCAACGTCCAGCGCGATACGGGCCTCGGCACGGGCCACGCACTGGCCGATCATGGATTCGCCGCCTACCTCCAGCCTGTGCCTCTGGGCCAGCATCTGTTGCCCAGCCTCGCCCGTGCCGGCGCGCAAGACGGCAAATCGCTGCTTTTCATCCACCAGGAACAGGCCCACGTAGTAGAGGTTGAAGCGCTCGCGGACCAGGCCCACCACCTGGCGCAGCAGTTCTTCGGGGTCGAGCACCACAGTCGTGGCACGAGCGACCTCGGCCGCCGTCCGCAAGCCGCGTGTGCGGTCAGCCACGCGCTGTTCCAGGCTGCCGATCACGTCGGCTAGCTCGTCTGCCATCTTGTTGAACTCATCGCCCAACTCCTCGATCTCATCGCCGGTTCGAACATCCAGCTCGTATTCGAGGTCACCGCTGCTGATGCGCGCAACCCCCTGCCGCAGCTCGCTGATGGACAGGCTCAGCCCCCGGAACACGAACTGCCGCCAGCCCAGGGCAATAGCCGTGGTCAACACCACCAGGATGGTCAGCAGCAGGGCTGCCTGCCGAACCACGGCCTGGGTGCGCATAGCCATCAGTCCCACATCTCGGTCGGCCTGGCGCACCAGCCGCCGGATGAGAAGACCCATATGCTTGTTGGCCGGCCTGACCTTCTGCTCCAGCGCCACGCCCGCCTCTGTCCAGCGTTCCTGTCGGGCTAGCACATCCACCTCATTCACTCCCTGGCGTAGCTCACCGTAGGCCACCTGCATCTCTCCGGGAAGGCCTGAAGCCCCTATCTCCCCGCCAGACTCTTGCAAGGTCTCCACGTAGAAGCTGAGATTGCCCAGAGATACTGCGAGCTCTGTACTCGCCAGGAGCGGGTTCTCTGTCAAAAGCATGTGATCCAGCGCCGCGACGAGCCTGTGTCCCGAGGCCAGCAACTCCAGGGACCACGCCAGTTGCTGCTCTTTTTCGCGCGCATCACCGATCGTCTGGCCAATGATGCTCACCTGCCAGAGGCCAACTCCCCCGGCCAACAGTGTCAGCACGACCATCAGCACAGAAGCAGCGGTCAGTTTGTGCGCAATGCGCCGTTTTCCAGTTGGTCTGGATCGCGTATCCGTTTCTTGCGCCTCTGCTTTTAATCCGAAAACCTTGGCCACTTTCATATTTTTCATTACCTTTCTTCTTGTGATTTGTGGCCTGACCCATCCCCGCCGGCCAACTCTGCCTCCGTGCCCATCCGCACGAAGGTGCGCGAACCGCCCGTCGCTCTGTTCAGCCCTTCCGCCGTGATGCGCATCAGAGCCTCCATATCCGTGGCCCGCTGCATCTGGTCCGTGATCTCGCCGATCAACCGCTCACGGGCGGCATGGCGCCGGGTCTCCTCGAAGAGTCGCAGGTTCTCAACGGTCAGCGTGAATTGCTCAGCGACAGTTTCTGCCAGGGCAATGTCCTCGGCCGTCCACGGTCGCCGGTGGCGTGTCTCTTGCAAAGCCATTGTGCCGATGACCTGTCCCCTCAACTTCAGGGGAACCACCAGCGCGGTCTGGGGGGTGGATGCCTTTTCATCTCGGTTTGGAGAGGGGCTGTCCGCGTTGTCTACAGTAGTTGTCTGCCCGTGCGCCATCGCTTCGCGCCGGGCCTCGTGCAGGAAGCTTCCATCCCCCGGTTCCGTTCCCGGTTGAGTGTAATCAATTTGGGCCACCGGCCCCATAGCCAGGAATTCCCTCCACGCTTGGGCCAGGTAGCGTCGTTGGACAGCCTGTATCTCCTTCAGGACGGCCTCGGTCTGGCTGAAGAGCCGGGCATTGTCAATCGCTACTGCCACTTGATCGGCCAGCGTCTGTAGGGCGGCGGTGTCGGCCTTGCTGAAGGCTCCCTCCTGGGTGCTTTGCACGCTCAGTGCTCCCAGGGTATGTCCGCGTGAGCGCAGCGGCAAGGCGATTTCCGAGCGCATGCGCGGCACAGGTAGGGCATCAGACCGTACCGCGTCCTCTTCCCTCCCCCCGCTTCGGGGGGAGCCGGAGGGGGAGGCAACGCGGGCTTGCCGGTGGGTGATGCACCAGCCGATCGTGGATGTTTCATTCACTTCCAGTTGGTAGCCCGTCTCCAGCGATAACTGCCCGGTCTCACCAGTGGCAGCTTTCAGCACGGCAAAACGCTGCGCCTCGTCGAGCAAGAACAGGCCCACGAAGTCTACCGTCATCACGCCCATGGGTCTGAATCCCTCCCGGATTCGGTTGACTACCCCTGTCAGCAACTTTTCCGGGTCCAGGATGGAGGAGCCAGCGCGAGCGATCTCGGCTGTCGTTTGCAATTGGGAGGTCTGCCGGCGCAATCGCTCGTTTGTTTCCTCCAGCTCCCGTGTCTGTGCCTGCAGTTGCCTGTTGGCCGCGCTCGCCCCCGCCAGTGCCTCCAACCAGCCCCGGTTGGACGACCGTAAGATCAGTGTCAGGCTGAGCACCATAAGTAGGAATGATCCCCCCTCGCTGACCCACGTTTCCAGCGCAGTCGGGTCCTCGGTCACCAGAGGAACAATCCACTTCTGACTGAAGGCAAGGGCAAAGATGGCGTAGGTAAGGATACTGATGACTCCGGCTGCGATGCCGTGGGGCGGGCCTGCCAGGACGAGGGCCAGGGCTGGTAGCAGCAGCAGCCAGACACGTCCACTGCCGGGCAGCCCACCCCGGCGGAAGATGAAGACGCTCAAGAAATAGACGAGCAGGAGTAAGATCGGGGCCCGGGTGCGATAACCTATGCTGCGCCAGCTCCAGGTGACCAGCACGATTAGCCAGCCGGCGAGGAAGGGGGCTATCTCGATCCACCGTTCCCGCACGCGCATACCCTCCGGCAGCGTGACGTAGGTTAAGACCAGTGCTACCAGGCCGCCGACCGTTGCAGCCAGCAGCAGATGGCTCAGAAGCGTGGCACGGAGGCGCCTGATTTCGCTCTTCCAATCAGATACGGCTTGTGTGTTCATTAGCACTCCCCTGCGTTACTTTCTATGGGGGGATTTCCCGGCAATGATATCCATGAACAATGAACAACGAACAATGAACAATGACCAAGCTAAGGGCCATTGCGCTATTTGTGCATCGGTGCTTCGAGGCTCAGTTCGATGGAAACGTGGGGTACTCTCATTGTCTGCGAGAGCTCCTCCGCCGTCATCTGTAGAGCCTGCTCTATATCCACAGCCCGACGGATGTGGTCAATCATCTGGCGGGCCAGTTGTTCTCGTTCGGCACGTCGTTGTGCGCTTTCCCACAGTTGGGCGCGCTCAAGTGCCACCGCCGCTTGGTCGCTCAGAGCCTCGTAGAGGCGCAAGGCGGTGTCTGAGAAGGGGCCAGGACTGGCGCGTAGCACGGCCACCTGGCCGATCACCTTCTCCCTGGCACGCAGTGGGATGTTGGCCAGTGCCCTCACGCCCGTCGCTATAAAGGCCTGGCGTGCACTCTGGGGCAGGCGCTCGTCCTGTTCTACGTCGGCTACTGTCCACAGAGTGCTCACCATTTCGGGTGGGAAGGGGCTCTCCGTGATCGGTAGCCGCGTGCCAGGTTGGTATTGAGATTCCCGGTCTCGCCGCCACACTCCCCGGTACAGAAGGGTTTCAGGTTCGCCGGCAGGTGAGAATTCAAACTCCACCACGATGCATCCATCGGCCCTCGTCTCGGTCACAGAGGCAATGATGGAATCCGCGACCTCGTCTATTGTCGTCGCCTGGGTTAAGCGGCGGCTGGTGCGGTAGATCGGGCTGGTCGCTTCCAGCAGCAGCGTCTCGTCGGAGACCCGCCGGGCGTTCTCTATGGCGATGGCGATCTGATTGGCCATACTCTGGAGCACTCGTACGTCGTCCTTGTCAAAGGCGGCCTCCTCAGTGGATTGGACGTTAAGCACACCCAGGAGCCGGTCGCTGACGCTCAGGGGGAGAGCCATTTCAGAGCGCGTGCGAGGAAGGAGAGGGTTGGCAAAACGGACTGTGTCCTCCTCCGCATACAGAGCAATGCGGGGCTGGTGATGGAGGGCAGTCCAGCCGACCATGCTGGTATCGCCCACGGCCAGGCGGTGTCCTTGGGCCTTCATCTGCGCGCCCGCCTCCCCTGTGGCCTCCCGCAGAACAGCCCACTCCCCAACCTCGTCCAGCATAAAGATACCGGCGTGATAGAAGCCGAACCGGTCACGGATCAGATCTACAGTCTTGCGGAATAGTTCGTCCACGTCGAGGATGGAGGTGATGGCTCGCCCCACCTCGGCGCTGGCCTCCAGGTGGATGGCTCGCCGCTGGAGGGCGTAATTGGCCTCCTGGAGCGCCTGGGTGCGCTCTGCCACCCGTTGCTCCAGTTCGGCGTAAGAGGCCTGGAGTTGATCGGCCATCTCGTTGAAGGCAGTGGCGAGGTGGCCAAACTCGTCTGCCCAATCAACTTGAATTCGCTCTTCCAGGTTTCCCCTGGCCAGGCGCCCGGTCACCTCGGTCAGCCGCTCCACTGGCTGGGCGACACTGCGGATGGAGATGATGGTGGTACTCAGGACCGCGATTGCAATGAGCAGCCCCCACGCCAGGGGGACTTCCCACATCGCATGGCGAGTCGCCTCGACCTCCGCGAAAGCGGCAGCCTGCTGCTCAGTCGCCAGCGCTTGGGTCTGTGCTACTATCTCCTCCAGGACAGCCACAGCCTGATCCAGGCGGGAGAGAGACACAGAATAAAGGATACCAGTCACCAAAAGTAAGATCAAGATGACGAGCGCACTTCCGGTAAGTTGGGCCCGGATGTTTGTGACGCGCGCGGTGAGAATTGACTTTGATGCTTCGTTCATATCCCTTCCTTCCCTTTCACCATCCCAGCCCCAGCTTCCGCCGGTGAATCCGGCTGCAGGGGCAATGTAAATGTAAAGGTGGAGCCCTTCCCTATCTCGCTTTCCACCCACATCTCCCCGCCGTGCATCTCCACAAACTCCTTGCTCAGCGCCAGTCCCAGACCAGCTCCGTCGGGCCGGCGGCCGTTTTCCAGGCTGCCCTGTTCGAACTGCTCAAAGATCCGTTCCCGATCCTCCGGTGGGATGCCCACGCCGGTGTCGCTGACACTCACCAGCACCTGCCCATTGGCAGGCCAGGCCCGCACGGTGATGACTCCCTGCTCCGTGAATTTGGCCGCGTTCGCCAGGAGCCACAGCAGCACCTGGCGGATGCGTGCTGGGTCAGCCTGCACCGTGGGCAGGTTGGGGGCAATCTCCTGGTGCAACTCGATGTCTTTGTCATGCACCAGTGCGCTGGCAGTGGCCAGCACGCTGCGCATTAAATCGGCCAAATTCACATCCCGGAACTCCAGTTCCATCAACCCGGCCTCGATGTGAGAGATGTCCAGTAGATCGTTGATCAGGCCTAGCAGGTGCTGGCCGTTGCGGTAAATGATCTGCAGATCGTTCTGCTGCTGCTCTGTCAATTGCCCATCTATTCCCTTCAGCATCAGCCGGGAGAAACCGATGATGTTGGTGAGGGGAGTGCGCAGTTCGTGGGACATGTTGGTCAGGAAACGGCGTTTAGACCGATCCAGTTCCCGCAATCGCTTGGCAGCCTCTCGCTCTACGGCGTAGGCGCGGGCGTTCTCCAGGGCAATGGTGATCTGGTTGGCGACGTTCTGCAGGGCGGAGACGCCATCTGCGTCGAAGTCCTCCTCCTCAGTGCTCAGGATGTCGAGCACACCAACGATCTGGTCACCCATTCTGAGCGGCAGCGCTGCTTCTGTGCGGATGTAGGCCGAGAAAAGCACCTCTTGTGCGCGCTCTGCATTCCACTTGACGATGCAGGGCTCCCCCGTCAGGATGGCCTGGCCAATGGCGCTCCCATCCTCGACCGGCACAGGCTTTGCTTTGACAGTCGCCATCTCCTCTCCGCCACCCGTCGCTTCCTGGAGCAATGCCTGCCTGTTGTCATCGTCCAGAAGATAGATACCAACGTAGGAGTAGGCAAAGCTGTCATGTATCAGCCGCACCACCTCTCGCGATAATTGGTCCGGCTCCAGGATTGAGGTGGCTGCCTGGCTGACCTCGACGGTGGTGGCGAGTTGGATGGCCCGCCGCTGGATTTGATAGTTGGCTCTCTGTAGGAGGGCTGTGCGTTGAGCGACTTTACCCTCCAGGTCGTTGTACAGGGCCTTCAGTTCCGCCGCCATGCGGTTGAATACGTATGCCAGGATGCCGATTTCGTCTCGCGACGTGACTGGCACGCGTTGCTCCATGTCCCCCTCTGCAATGCTGAGTGCCGACTCAGTCAACCGCACGATCGGGCGTGTGATCTGCCGCGTCACGATCGCGGCGATAATGGCAGTAGCCAGCGCCACCGCCAGCGTGGCACCGACAACGGCAGCAGTGACAGCATCGGTCGAGGCGAAGGCTTCCTCTTGAGTTTGCTCTGCTACCAGTGCCAGTCCCAGTTCCGGCATCCAGCGGTAGACCCCGATGACCGGGACGCCGGCATAGTTCTTGTAGAGCCCCTCTCTGTTGTCACCGGACAGGGCAGCTTCGATGCCTGGGCTGGTCACCGCTTGCCCTTGGGGCAACGCTATCCCGCTGGCGTCTACCAGGTAAATTTCTCCCGTCTTTCCCAGTCCACTCACCGCCTGCATAGTGTGAATCAGGTCGCTCAGGTTGAGCCAGCCGGTCAGCAGGCCGAGTGTCTCGGCGTCTGGGCCGGTGATACGCTGGATAACTACCAGCCCCGTCTCGCCGGTTGAGTCGGGCATGATGGACTGAAGTCCAGTGGCTTGTTCGGGGCCAAGTGTGATCGTCTGTTCCGTCAGCGGACATTCAGTCTGCGGGTCAATACCAGTATCAGTAGATATCAGCACCTGGCCTTCGCCGTCGAGCACGGTTAGGCAGCAAAAGGCCGGGTCTTGTGCCAGTAAGGCATGCAATTGGGCGTGCAGCACGTCGCGAGCGATGCTGTCGTCAGTTGCGTTGGTAACCAGGGCGCTTACGTTTTCTTGAGTAGCAGGCAAGGCTGCCAGAAGCGCCAGGTCGGCAGTGCGATTTTCGACCCATTGATGAACCTGCGTTTCCATCATTGTAGCCACGGAGAATAGTTTGGTGGTAACCTCACGTTGAATGTCCTGCCGCTCGCGCTGAGTGGCGTACCAACTGATGGTGCTTAGCGGCACGATCGCCAGTACCAGGAAGGCAGTCAGCAGGGTTCTGCCCAGCCCGCCGCGCATCCCGGTGGTTGGGATACGAGGTCGTTCGTCGAGCCTGGCGACAACATGATTTTTCATTTATTTCCTGTGCCCGGGTTCCCCTGGTTCCCAGACTTTCTCTCCCTGGAGGATACTGCGAATCTGGTTGGGAAAGCGGTCTGGGTCGATGGGTTTGCCAATGAAGCCATCGAAGCCTGCGCTGCGGGCATGCTCCATATTGTTCGTAGAAGCGTCGGCGGTCACGGCGACGACGAGGGTGTCCTTGAAGCGCGGGTGAGCACGCAGCCTGTCCAGCACCTGGTACCCGTCTTCCTCTGGAAGGAAGATATCCATCAAGATCAGGTCAATGTGTGGTAGTGCCTCCGCGAACTCCAGAACCTGCCAGCCCGAGGCTTTCCATTCACATTTCTTCACGCCCAGGAAGGCCAGCAGGCGCGTGATAAGCACAAAGTTCTGGACGTTATCTTCGACGACGAGGATCGTGGCGTCCTTGGGTCGTACATTCATGGTAACCTCTATGTGCCGGTTTTCTGCAGCGCTGCCCTGACCTGATCCGGTAGTCGGTCTACGTCAATCGGTTTCTGAATGTAGCCATCGCAGCCTGCTGCCAGGGTGCGTTCCCGATCCCCTTGCATCACGTTGGCTGTGATGGCCAGGATGGGTACTTGTTGCAGGCCGGGTGTGTCACGGAAGCACCTGGCCAGGTCGTAACCATCTATTTCTGGAAGGTTGATGTCCAGCAGGATCAAATCTGGCCGCGTCTGAGTGGCCATTTCCAATCCGGTAGGGCCATCCGCCGCTTCCGCAACGGAATAGCCCTCTGCCTCCAGGACGCGTTTCACCAGCAACCGATTCTCAGGGTTGTCTTCAATGTAAAGGACATGAGCGTCATTCATCAGATGTGTTCCCCCTATGATCTGCACCTGCGTTTGTCATTATAGCAAATTCAAGCGTCTATGACAATGCTGCTACGTTACAGATTGGTTACAATTTCTCGTGCTGGGGGAAACGCGGGATTTGCTCTTGGTGATAAAATGTGTAAAATATAGCAACCGTGTGGGTTATTCCACACAGCTCGACCGGAGAGGAGGCATAGATGCGTGCAAAGGCTTTGCTGGTTGCTGTAGTTGCGTTTATCCTGGCCGCGCTCGCGTGCGGGCCGTCGGGGGCACCGACGTTGGAGCCGGGTGTGTTGGAGACTGCGGTCGCTCAGACGGTGCAGGCGCAGTTGACCACGAGTGAGCCGACCGATCAACCGCCACCTGAAGTGACGGAGACGCCTCTGCCTGCCATCACGGATACTCCAACTCCGTCATCACCGCCTCCAGTTACTCACATGCCCACTCCGACTGTCACTCCCTCTATCCCGACAGATACCCCTACCGTAGTCCAGACTGAAACGCCTGTGTCCTGTGCCATTGACACTGCCTCGGAGTTCGAGCCCTGGCTTAACGCCCATCCTGAGATCTTGCTTACCCTGGGCTGTCCCGCCGGTGAACGACAGCAGACCTGGGCTGCCGAGGAGTGTTTCCAGCACGGCCGCATGTTCTGGCAGCAGGACACGGGTATGATCTACATACTCTACGATGGCACTGGCACGTTCCAGATAGAGCCTGACCAGTACGTTGAGGGCGACCCCGAAGATGCGTGTCCTGAGGTTGGAGATGTGCCAGCAGGACTGTCTAAGCCGGTGCGAGGCTTCAACCGGCAATGGTGCAGCACCGCTGGCGTGCGGGACGGGCTAGGCTGGGCTCTGGAGGAAGAGGCGGGCTATGACGCAGTGTGGCAGGAGTTCGATCATGGCTATGTCCTTCAGAGCCGCGCGAATCACGTTTTCATCTTCCACGATGATGAAACGTGGGACTACATTGAGTAGCGGAATGAGTAGCGCAAACCGATCACCATTCTGGTTTTTCTATGCTTTGCGCTGTGCCGATGGAACGCTCTATGCCGGCGTCACCACCGACCTGGCACGACGCGTGGCTGAGCACAACGCCGGCCGCGGGGCGCGTTATACGGCGGGTCGCCGCCCCGTTATGCTCGTCGCTGCCTGGCGCTTCCCCGACCGTGGGGCAGCGCAGCGGGCCGAGGCTCGCTTCCGGCGGTTACCCCGAGCGCGGAAACTGGCGCTGGCCGCGCAGGGGCTTCCCTTCGAGGGCGCAACCTTCTGTCACGACGAGTGTGCCGCCGACACCTAGTGCCTCCCTGCTCGTTCTTGCCCTCGCTGTGGCGGCTTGCTGGAGACGGTCGTCCGCCCCGGAGACAATCGCCCACGCCAGGCAAGTGAATCTTGCGTTTCACGCTCTCCCAATTCTGGCGACAGGGAGGAGATTATGAGAGGTGTTTTTCGCGTCTTCTGGGAGGCGCTAAAGGATTTCTGGGATGAGATGTTCCTCTTGCTGTTGATGAACATCGTCACTGTGCTGCTCGTGATCCCGGTGGTCACATTTCCGCCAGCGCTGGCCGGGCTGTGGAATGTCGCCAACCTGGTAGCAGGGGGGAGGACCATTGGCTGGAGGGACTACTTCGAGGGCTTCCGGCGCTATTTCTGGAAGGCATGGGGGTTGGCGCTGCTCAACATTCTGGTGGCTGTCGTTGTGCTCACCAACTTCTGGTTCTACGCGCCGGGCAACGCGCCATTTGAGATCAATCCCACTGTGATCCTCTGGATACGTGCGTTTTTCGTGGCGGCGGCGTTCCTGTGGCTGGTCGTCCAGATGTACCCTATGGCATTGCTGTTGGAACAGGAAGATCAGCGGTTGCGGATGGCCTTGCGCAACGGAGCCGTGCTTTTCATCGCCAACCCTGGCTTCACTATCGTACTGGCGCTGTTACTGTTGGTAGTGGCTGTCATTAGCACGTTTTTCCCAGTGCTGTGGTTCCTGATCACGTTGGTACTCTTTGCCGTCGTGTGCAACAAGGCTGTGTTGCACCTGCTGAAGTCGTACCGGGAGCAGCCACAGACAGAAGGGGGAATTGAATAGGATTCGCCGACATTGTCAAATCCACCGCTCAGCGGCCGGAGCGGAGAACGAGCGGCAGATGGAGTCGCACCGGGGCGACCAGTACCAGGGCGGTAGCCGTGTCCGTCATGCCGTCGGTCTGGGTGAGGGCGACCATGTTCCAAAGGGCAGTGCGGGATGGTGCGGCGACGGTGACAACGTAAGTTAGCGTTCCCCGTTCTCCCAGCCCCGGGTTGCCGCTCCAGGCCATGCGGTGAGGGGTGTAGGTCAGGCCGGGGCTACTGGTAAGGGGCGGATTCACGCCGGTCGGCAGTATATCAGTGAGGGTGAGCGCCTGGTCGCTGCCCACTACGGTCAGGGTATAGGTGACCGTCTCTCCAGGCATCACGGCTAGAGGCGAGGCTGTCTTATCCACCGTGCCCACTGGATCGCCCCAGTGCACTCGCAGGGTGGGGCGACCCTCGGCGTTCCAGTCGTCGGTTTCAGATGAGGTCAGGTATTTGCTGCTGTGCTGGTCGGCGTCAGAGCCGTAGATTGCCAGGCTCACTGGACGGTCTGCGGCGTAGGCTTCGGCCACAGCCTGAGTAGCATCCCAATGATAGGGAGTACCTGGCCAGCCAGGGAAAGAGGTGAGGGGATCAACCCAGGTTGCGGCGACGTTCTCCTGCGCCGGCGGGGCGTTGTTCCAGTGGGTGGTCACCTCCTCCCACGGATCGGTAATGGTGAAGAGGTGCACCCACGAAGGTTTCGCCTGACCGGGGGTGCCAGCGTTGCCCCAATGATGAAGGGTCAGGGTGGCAGAGATGATCACCTTACCTGGCGGGATGGCGTCGAGAGAAAAGCGCAGATAGGATTTGTTGAAGCAGGGAAAGTGCGTTGGGGCGGTTTCGGTACCGACGAAAAGGCTGGTATCGTCACCGTGGTTGATTTCACTGCCTCCTTCGTGACCACCGCTGCATGTCCCACCGCCACCTATCCATGTGTCCTCGACCGTGTTATCCTCCGGTGAGGCAGCACGGATTGTCGTCGTGCTTTCTGAGACAGCAAGGGGGGGCTGGTAATCGGCATAGCCAAAGTGCAGTTCGCTCCAGGTCACAGGACTGTTGGTGTCAAAAGTCTCTGGCCAGTGCTCCGGCGCGACGTGGCCGGCGGGCGGTTCGTCGTCCCGGTCATAGAGCTGCACGCCCAACCCCCATAGTGTCCCCTCGGGTGGCGGGCCCAAAAGCCCTAACGTCTCCCAGGGGATGGTGAAAATGGCTGTCCAGCCAAAGTCAATGCCACACGCGTTGCTGTTGGGGCCGGGGTCGCACGACCACTGCATCGCTTCATAGTCGGTCCACTCGTCTGTCCAGCTAGTGTCCCAACCAGTGCCGGTGCCACGGGCCTGGCGGTGATATTGGGTTGCATTGTCGTTAGGCCAGTGATGGGCGCCAACCAGGAAGGTGTAATCGTCTGGTTGCGGCGTTGCCGCCCGGTCGTGGTTGGTATCCAGGTAAATTGCGACGGCATCGTATTGCGTCAGGTCATCGGTAGTGGTTGGGTTCACTTTGTACCAGAGGTAGTAGTCCACGATGGTGACGCGGGCGCGGAGCGCCTCGGCCATGTAGGCCGCGCGCACGTCAGCGTAATTTTCGCTGGGCACGCCTTGTTCGTTCTTGCCCAACCAAAAGATGGCAGTTTGTGCCCAGGTCACCTCGTCGGGGAAGTAAGGGATGTTCACGCGACGGGGCGGGTCGGGGGCCTGGGCGTTGGCCGGAGTTGGGAACAGGCACGGCCTGGTGAGCAGCGAAACCAGCAAACAAATGACCGATCCTGAGTGCCCAACCAGTGGTTGTGATCGGGTTTTGTTCATTGCACCGTTCCTCCACCTTGTTACTCCCTCATTATCAAAGGCAGATAGACGCGCGTGCCACCAATCATCAGGCTGATATTGGCAGTCTGCGTAAAGCCGCCGCCGGTGGCAGTAGTGGGGATGGTGTACCACAGGCCGGGCAGGAGCATCGTGCCCGTGTGGCAGTCGGTGACGGTGAGGGTGGTCTGGCCGAGCGGGATGATGGCGGTGGGGGCCAGGCTAAGGGTCAGGCTGGGCGATGGGCTGGCGGCAACCAAAGTGACGGTAGCGGTGAAGCCGCCAATAGGCTGTACCCCGATGGTGTACGTGGCGATGCCGCCGGGAGAGATGGCACGGGCGGGTGGAAGAATGGTCAGGGTGAAGCCGTAACCGGGGTACTCAAAGGCCCCGATGTCGGGGGCGGTGCCGATGTAGTCGTCGTTGATGCCGGGGATGACGACGCCGGCGTCAATCAGGTCGCTGGTGGAGTCCAGAGTGTAATCGCCGCTCCCCGCGCCGGCGAAGCCGGGTTCGACGTCAAGGCCGTGGGGCTCCTGTCCGGTCAGCGACTGGAAGGTAGCCAGGTCGCGCATGTGCCGGTTGGAGCCACTGCCCCAGTAGACGAATTCGTCGGGGTTGGTGGTGTACAGGTCATCGTAGTCAAAATCTATCGGCTGGGTCTCGTTGTAGTTGTTGAGCGCGTAGTCGGTGCCCGACCAGATGTTGTTGCGAGCGTAGATGATCTCCCACGTTCCTGGCGCTTTGATATAGATGCCGTTGTTGCTGGGCAGGGCAGCGTCGGCGGTGTTGTGGAAGAGGATCATCGGGCCGGATTTATCGTAGCCGCTGTTGAACTTGAAAGGGCTGCCAGTGTAGTCGTTGTTGCCCACGCCGGTGCGGTAGATGAGGTTGCGGATGACGTAAACCGGACCGGTGTAGACCGGGGCCAGGGAGATGCCCATCAGCACATCGTGGAAGGTGTTGCCCCATAGGCGCACGTTGCTGCACTGGCCGTCGGTTTCTATTCCGTCGTCTCCGGCGCGGTAGACCAGGTTCTCGTAAAAGTCGGTCTCGTTGGTCACACCGGCCGTCTCCGATGGGCAAATCCCCAGCCCATCGAAATAGTCGTGGAAGGTGTTGCGGCGAATGACGTTGCCGCGGCCGGTGGCTGGGTCGTAGAAGCCCACGCCGCCCGTCTCCAGGTCGCTGCCGCCCTTGACTGCGTCCCAGGGCCAGTCGAAGTCAGTGTCGTAGAACTCGCTTTCCTGGATGACGTTGCGGTGGGAGGCGCGCTTGATGCCGATGCCCAGGTCGTTGACTGCAAAGATACATCCCTGCACCATGTTGTCGTTGGCGTTGTTGAAATAGATGGCTTTGGCCCAGTTCCCCTGCCCGTAGTGGCGGAAGGTCAGGTTGACGAAGTAGACGTAGTCTTGCTCGACGTAGAAAGCATTGTTGTAGCGGGAGACGACCACCGTGGCGTTGTTGGGGTCGGCGTCCCCTGCCAGGCGGGCGTAGAGCGCCGTGCCGTCGGCGTAAAAGCCGGGGATGCCCCAACTCTGGTCTTGCAGGTCGGAGAGACTCTGGTAGGGGTAGAGCCGCTCGCCATTGACCGTGATCAGGTGAGTGTCGGCCACGTTGACGGTGGTGCGGTAGACACCGCCGCCTTGGGCTGCCCAGGTGAAGGTAGCCTGGTCGGCGCCGTCCAGCACCGCTGTCTCGCCATCGTAGCCCCGGATGACGATGGGCGCGCCCGATGTGCCGGAGCGGGGGAGGGAGACCTCTCCCTGGTGGTAGATGCCGTCCCGCAGGACGACCTCATCGCCAGCCTCGGCCTGACTCAATCCTTCCTCCAGCGAGCAGGGCGCGGCCTCGCTACACGCCGTCCCGTTGCCGTCAGGGGCGACGTAGTAGGAGTGGTTCGGCGTGGGGATGGCGATTTCGGCACGGGTGGAGGCAGTGCCCGCCACGGTCACGCCGTGGAGCGATCCGTCGGGGTCGTCGAAGGTGACGCGCACGTCGTAGGCAGTGCCCGGCTCCAGCCAGAAGAGGCTGCCGACGAAGCGGGTATCAGCGACGCGGGAGAGGGGAAAGCCCTGGCGGTAGGGCACGCTCCCGCTGACGCGGTACTCGACGCTGGCGGTGGCGTCGCCGTCGGGATCGTCGGAGGTGGTGATGGTGACGATGACGCCCATCGCGTGGAAGGTGCCGTAGAGTTCCAACGAGGCAGCGGCGCGAACGGGAGATGGAGACGGCGCCAGAAGGCCCATCGGGAGGGCCAAAAGTAGGAGGTTTCGCCGAATTCTCACCGTCTGTCTCCTTTGTCTCACTCCCTACGAATGAGCGGCAGGTAGACCGGGTAGCCGTTGGCGATGGCCACCGACTGCCGTTGCCACACGTTGCCCAGGCCATCGTCTATTTCTCTATCTCTCCTTCAAGGGCCGTTTCTCAGCACCAGGGGCAGGTAGATGCTATGCCAGTTGGTGCGTACCGTGGCCGTGCGGGTGATGGTCTGGTAGCCCGGCGCGGCGATGACTGCTGTGTTGGTGATGATTTGGGGGAGGATGACGGTGGCGGTGCCGGAGAGGGTGTAGGTGACGGTGGCGGCGTAGGTGACGGTGATGAGCGGGGTGGGGGTCAGGACGCCAGACCAGGTCAGTGTGGGGGCCATCATGGCGTTGATAATGCCGCTCGTGGCGGTCAGGGTCCCAGGCACGTAGACCAACCCATTCTGGATGACGTCAGTGAGGAGAACGGTTTCATGCAGCGGGCCAGTGTTGTTGCGGATGCCAACGGTGTAGGTAACGCGCTCGCCATAGGAGGCGTATCGGGAAGAAATGGCCTTGTAGGAGGGGGTGAGGTCAGGGTAATTGGGGGGTAGCATTACTGTGACCGTGGCCGTGCGGGTGATGGTCTGGTAGCCCGGCGCGGCGATGACAGCGCTGTTGGTGATGACCTGGGGCGCGGTGGCGCTCACGGTGACGGCGTAGGTGACGGTGACGGCAGGGGTGGAGGTCAGGGCGCCGAACCAGTGCAGGGAAGGGGCGTAGGTATCTGTGACGGTGCCTGCCGTGGCAGTGAGGGTGCCGGGGACGTAGGAGAGACCTGTGGGCACCTCGTCGCTCAGGTAGATGGTGGCGGTGAGGGGGGCAGCGAGGTCCTGGATAACGACGGTGTAGGTGATGGTCTGGCCGTGCACCGCTGTTTCCGTTGAAGCGGTCTTTTGCGACGTGCTCTCACCACTGATAAAAGCATTCCATACGCTGTCAATGAAATTGTCCGGCTTGGTGGCAAAAATCTGGGTTGAGTTGGCATTGGCCGTGCTATTGGGATGCGAGTCGCCACTGGTGCCGCCGTACTCTTCCTTAAGGCGGTTCGGATGTTCGGCGTGGTCATCGGGGTAAGCCAACACGGCGAACCAGTCAAAGATGGCGACGTTGTTTAATCCCGGGTGGGCTGCGTTGTAGCCCGCCCGCCAGTCGTTCTTGAGCCAGTTGTTGAACTCGCGAGCGCGATGGGCCTCGGCATCGTTGGTGGCATCGGAGGGGGCGTAGTGACGGGGCGGAGCGGTGACGGGGATAAACAGCGTGTCGGGATTCTCGGCAAAGATGTCTTCCAGGGGCTTGTACGTATAGCCACTGCGGGGGTACGTATGACCCGGACCGTCTGGATGGCGATAGACGGCTTTGTAGTTGGCAGTGGTTTGCGCACTGCTGAAGGGATCTCCTGGCTCAGTGCCATCGCTGCTGATGTTACTGATCGGGTAGCAACTCTTGAACATGATGATTCTGTTGAAGCCATCGGCACTACCGTGGCTTTTCACACCGTCAAGGTAGTCGTTGAACCAAAGGATCCAGTGATTCATGTTTGTGTTGTCGCCCGGTGTGCCTCCCAGCGAGGCTGGCCGTCCGGCGTCGGGTGCCATACTGGTGCCGTAGTAGATGTCATTGCGTTCGTCAATGTAGTCCTTGGCGAGCAGTGCATCGTGCAGGCTATTGCTGAGCCAGTTATTGCCACAGGAATGGTGAATGAAAACCAGATCGTCATCGGTGGCGGCAGGGTAAACGTCGCCCTGGGCACTGGCGCCGAACAGCGTGACGGCGCTCACTGTCCCGCTCAACGTCATTAGCAGAACCAGGACGGAAATCAGTCTGAAGAACCTCTGCGTTTTCATCTTGTGTCTCCTTTGTCATTGGACTTTGGGTAAAGTTGAAGAAACCCGTTTTCTGACGACTTTAGATGAAGCCGACCAACCCCCGCCTGTAGTGTCGTTTTACTTGCTGGCTAACTTCTCTGCCAGTTCCGCAGGCGTTGCAGCCGTGATGGGCTTGTACTCGACACCGGGATAGTATTGCTTGTAGAAATCCTCCAAACTCAGAGGGCCGGGCCACTTCTGCGGATTGACCGCGATCACGCACCGCACATCCAGGTCACCGATGCCCGCGTCGGCGGCGCTGCTGCCGATGGTGTAGTGCTTCTCATCCCACGCGCCCTCCACCACAGCACGCGTCCAGGTGGCATCTGCGTTGGGGGGGAGCAACACATAGGTGCGCTTGTACTGAGCGCGGGGATGTCCACGGGGCTTCTCATCCTCGCCACCGGGCTCGCCATACACAAAGGGCTTGGCCGGATCTGCCTGCGTATGCATGATCAGTTCCTGGGCCACATCCGTCCCGGCTACGTCGAAATCCGACCAGGGTCGGCCGAAACTGCCCCAGGTGAAGATGGTTGCGCCGATGACGTAATCGTCCTTTTGCAGTTCCTTGTCGTACCAGACCAATTGTCGGAAGTAGTAGTCAGCTTTGTTCGGCTCGTTGTCGTGCCTGGCCCAGAAGCCGCCCAGTTGTCGCCACGTCCCACCCGTTTCCACCCCCGGCGGTTTGGGATTCACCAGCGGATCAATGCCGCACTCGGTGATCACCAGTGGCACGTCACCCAACCCCTTGGGGATCAAGTGCTGGCGGTAGACCTTACGGTAACGCAGTGTTGTCCAGCCCTCGTCCCCTTGGTCAGCGTCGGGGTCCAGTTGGTACTTCCCCGTCATCCACCACATCCAGGGACAACTGTACTCGTGGAGGCCGAGGATGGCCTGATACTGCCTGGTAGCCCGAAGGGCCGGGAAGAAGGCAGGCCAGAGAGCCAGGTCCGGCGTACCGGTGGCGAAATTCCCAATCACGCACTTTAGCCCCAGGTCGGCCATAAGCCGCATCCGTTCCACCTCGAGCTGGGCGTACCAGCCCATTTCCTCATCGGTGTTCCATATTGGCTCGTTGTGTCCTTCCCAGTACGTGATGCGGGGATTGGATTGGTACGTTCCCAGTTGGTCCTGGACGAACTGCTGCGCCGCCTCGAGGGGCGTCTTCCCGCTGGCTTTCTGGAGTTGGGCGTCATAGTCTGCTTGATGCTTGCGGCCAATCACCAGAATATCCTCCGGGATATTCTGCGCCAGTCCCCAGTCGCCCACTAGTTTGATCACTGCCGGGCCAGCCTGGATGTAATCACCCAGATTCGCGGCAGCCCGCAGGACGTGGACACCCAATTTAGTAGGCATTGTGCTCCTCCTTTTTTCTGGCTGTGGACAGTTGGCGGTTGGTTTCTGAGCCAACCGCTCATTGCTAACTGCTGACCTGGAGTGTACTACGAAATGGCTTTGGTGGCAAGGTTGGCACGCCCCAGGCTCATGGTATAATACCTGCCGATACCGTCAGAGCCAAAGCATGCAACACATTTTTTCATGTCCATCCTGACCGCCAGCAATCTGGCCAAGTCATACGGCCCTCAGGACGTCTTTGGGGATGCATCTTTCGAGATTCCCCACGGGGCCAAGATCGCTCTTGTCGGCCCCAATGGTTCAGGCAAGACGACTCTGCTGCGCCTGATAGTGGGCTTGGAAGAACCCACGACCGGCGCTATCCATCGGGCTAAATGGCTGCGCATGGCCTATCTCCCTCAGCAGGCCGACTTCTCCGGCACTGGGATGCTGTGGGAGGCAATGCTAGAAGTCTTCGCCGACCTGCAGGCTCAAGCTGCTGAACTGCGTCGCCTGGAGGCGGCTATGGCGGCCCTCGTCACTCGTGAGGAGGCGTTGCAGCGGTACGCTCTATCCATGGAAGCGTTTGAACTGGCTGGCGGCTACACATACGAGCAGCGCATTGCTCAGGTGCTTTCCGGTCTGGGTTTCGACGAGGATGATTTCCGACGTCCCGTGGCGCAACTCAGCGGAGGGCAGAAAACGCGTGCACTGCTGGCCCGCCTTCTGTTGGAGGAGCCCGATCTGCTGCTGCTGGACGAGCCGACCAACCATCTCGATCTGGCAGGCATCGAGTGGCTGGAGAATTACCTCCAGGTGTGGAAAGGTGCTATGGTCGTCGTAGCCCACGACAGGGCTTTCCTCGACGCCGTCGTCGAGCGGGTGTGGGAACTGGAGTGGGGCCGGCTGGAGCGATATCGCGGCAACTACAGTGCCTACGTGGCCCAGAAAGCCGAGCGCCTGGCCCTCCAAAAGGCTGATTACGACCGGCAGCGGCAGTTTGTTGTCCGTACTGAGGAGTTCATCCGTCGCAACATCGCCGGCCAGCGCAGCCGTGAGGCGAAGGGACGACGGAAACGTCTGGCGCGGATGGCGCGGAACGAGCGACCGCGGGTGTACCGCCCGATGAGCCTTGACCTGGGCGACGTATCCCGTAGTGGCGACCTGGTGTTAGGTCTCTATGGCCTCACCGTGGGCTACGACCAGGCTGTTCCTCTCTTTACGGCCCAGGAGTTCGAACTGCGGCGAGGGCAGCGGGTAGCGCTGCTGGGGCCGAATGGCTCTGGCAAGACCACGCTCGTGCGCACTATACTGGGCGAGGTTCCACCGCTCGCCGGGCGTGTGCGCGTTGGGGCGAGTGTACACCTGAGTTACTTCGTCCAGGGGCATGTGGGCCTCGACCCCGAGAAAACCGTGCTCGAGACCATCCTGGACGCTGGCGAGCTGATGATCAGCCAGGCGCGGAACCTGCTGGCCCGTTATCGTTTCTCCGGCGACGACGTCACCAAGCGCGTAGGTGAACTCTCCGGCGGAGAGCAAGCCCGCGTCTCGCTGGCTGTCCTGGCCCTCCAGGGCGCTAACGTCCTGCTCCTCGATGAGCCGACTAACCACCTTGACATCCCATCTCAGGAGGTGCTGCAAGAGGTACTTTCCAGCTTTGGAGGCACGCTGCTGATCGTGACCCACGATCGTTACCTGATCCGCAGGTTGGCCACTTGCGTCTGGGTGATTGAGGATGAGCAGTTGTGGGAATTCAAAGAGGGATACGAGGAGTACCACGGCTGGGAGGTGCAGCGACGACAGCGAGGACAGTCGCCCCAGGAGACGCGGGTCAAAACGGAGAGGGAACGCGCGCGGGAGGCCCGCAAGGCTGCGGAACGGGAGGCGGCGCGACAGACCCGCCGCCAGGCCGAACTTGAACAGACGATCCATCAATTAGAGGTGCGCCTGGCACAACTGGAGCACCAACTAACCCTTGCCAGCGAGCAGAAGGCGGTCGAGCGGGTGCGCCGGTTGGGTGCCGAATACAGCCAGGTCGAGGCAGACCTGGAGGCGCTGCTTTCTGCCTGGACGAATGGGGTATGAATGCGCTAACCAGCTTCGCCCCGTTCGGCCGCTTCTGTTGTGCCAGAGGCAGCGGGCCGCGTGCGGAATCGCAAGCACCTTACTGTTTTCCAGTGCTCCCAGCCCCCGTCCTGGGGGCCTCGCGTCCACTGCTCATCGGTCTCACGGGTAACATCGGCACGGGCAAATCCACCGTCGCCGGGATGTTGGCCGAACTGGGCGCTGAGACGATTGATGCGGACGAGGTGGCCCACGAGGTGACGCGGGCCGGCACCTCCGCCCACGCAGCGGTCGTCGAAACCTTCGGCCCGGAGGTGCTGGCCGCCGATGGTGAGATTGACCGGAAGCGATTGGGCGCACTGGTCTTCGCCGACCCCACGGCGTTGGCGCGACTGGAGGTCATCGTCCATCCTGCTACCCTTGAGGCGATCCAGCGCCGCCTCGGTGCCACCTCCGCCGACATCGTAATCGTCGAGGCCATCAAATTGATCGAGGCAGGGATGGCCGATGCCTGCGACAGCGTATGGGTGACAACCTGCCGGCCGGAGCAGCAGGTCTACCGCATTATAGGTGGACGGGGCTTAAGCCGGACTGAGGCCGAGCAGCGCGTGCGAGCGCAGCCGCCGCAGGAGGAGAAAATCGCTCGCGCTGACGTGGTCATTGACACCTCCGGCTCACTCTCGCGGACGCGTGCGCGGGTACAGACAGCGTGGGAGTGGTTGACCAGGGAAGGTGGCAGAAAGCGCTGACCTTGGAAGAGAGGGATATTTGGAGTATAATTAAGGAGGAATGAAGAGCATGACGCAACGGCAAGAAATTGTAGTGCGACGGGCCAAAGTGGGAGATGCAGCCCAAATCGCCGCGTTTATCAACCGTGCCTTGCGGGGGCGAGTGGAGGTTGACGAACCGATGGTCGTCGAACGCTTTGGCAATGTAGGCTTTCTGTTGGCCGAGCGGGATGATGACCTGGTTGGCATGCTCGGCTGGCAGGCCGAGAACCTCGTAGTAAGGGTAACCGACTTTCTAATTGTGGCGGTTTCCGAGCGCATTGCCGCTGGGCAAGCGTTGCTCACCGCGATGGAGGAGGCTGCGGCTGAGTTACAGTGTGAGGCAGCGCTACTATTCATGCCGTGCCCGTCTCCCCCTGCTCTGGTCAGGTTCTACAGAATGATCGGGTACGAGTCTCAATTTGTCGCCGATTTACCGAAAGCGTGGCGGGATGCCGCTCGCGAGGGCGGGCTGGCAGATGGCGAGACAGTATTGGTGAAGCCGTTACGTGACAAGCGCGTGCTCCGCCCGCTGTGATTGGACAGACGAGACGCAAGGTTCATCGGAGGTGGGTATGTCTTCTTTGAAGCAATTCGTCATTCAGCACCCGCGCCTGGCAGCCTGGCTGGTATTAGCCATAGGCATGGTGGTTATCCTCATCTGGTCCGCTCGCGGCGTGGGCCTGTTGCTGGGGCAATGGGCTGCCCTGATCGTAGCCACCATCGGCCTGGCCGGCCTGTGCGTCTGGATCATCGGGTGGGAGGATGAAGAGGAGGAGTAGGCAGCAATAACAGAGAAATGAGCTTTTTGCCACAAAATACGATGTGTTGCTGACCGAGTTCAACAACTACGTCATGACGCATCCTGAGTTTGTGACCAGTATCCCTGATGAGGCTCTTATCGTACTGATTGATCTGAATGACCCTGAATTCAGTTATCACAATTTGGAACGGGTGCAAGCCTATCGGCGCAACGACGACAAGCCTGACCGACCTATGGTCTATGTAGACATTGGTGAACTGGCGCCGGTGCGGTCGCGTCTAATCAAGCCACGTGTGCTTTCGCGGCTGCCCGATACACTGGTAGTAGCTTGATGGCGTCGAGGAAAACGTGCTGGCGCATGACCTGGACCGATTCATCAACGATCTGATTGCCCAAGACTTTCTCCGGCCCTCTTTGGAGCCGGGCGTCACTTCCGTAAGTCACGCAGTTGCTGAGACGTGAGCCATCTGCGCTTGCTTTCCAAGTTCCGTAACGCCCTGGTGCAACTGTCCTATCTGCCCAGGGCGTTTGTTTTGGTCTGGACCGCCGTGCGGCGTTGGACGGTGGCCTGGGCCGTGTTGCTGCTGGCGCAGGGGTTGCTGCCCGTCGCCACCGTGTATTTGAAGCGTACTTTTGGGGATAGCCTGTGGTGGTGAGGCTGTGTCAGCGGGATTGCATCTGACATGATCTCGTGGTATAATGTAAAAAAGGAAAACACTTCTTCATGGAGGTGTCAGATGGAGCAACTGATCAAAGTGACAAGAGGTGGACAGGTGACGATACCCGCTGCTCTGCGCCGCGAGGCAGGTATTGAGATTGGCGATTATCTGGAAGCGCGGCTGGAGGAGGATAGGCTGGTGCTCCTGCCAAAGCAAGTCATAGACAAGAGCCAGGCTTACTTCTGGACAGAAGCCTGGCAAGAGGGTGAGCGCGAGGCGGAGGAAGACCTGAGAGCGGGCCGTGTGAAGCGGTTCAAGATGTTAGCAGACCTCATCGCCGACTTGGACGCGGAGGAATAGTGTGGAACTGGTCCGCACCGCACGTTTTCGGCGGGCATACCGTAAACTTGAGCCACGGCAGCGTGAGCAGGTGAAAAAGACACTGGCCCAATTGCTGGTCGACCACACTCACCCCGGACTGCGTGTCAAGCGCGTGCGGGGGACTGATGGTGTGTGGGAACTGCGCGCTGGAAGGGACATCCGCGTGACGTTCGAGATTGAAACAGACGCCTACGTTTTGCGCAACGTGGGTCATCATGACCCTACACTCAGGAATCCATAGCCTCTCTTTGTCGTGGGGGCCTATTCTCTTGGAAATGCCCAAGATGGCACAAGGGGATGAAGCGTGGTATAATGTTCTCTATTGTGCCCCAGCTTCTACCTCCCAAGCTCAGCAATGCCCTGGCGCAACTTCCTTACCTGCCCAGGGCATTTTCATTGGTCTGGACCGCCGCGCGGCGTTGGACGGTGGCCTGGGCCGGGCTGCTGCTGGCGCAGGGCCTGCTGCCCATCGCCACGGTTTACCTGACGCGGGCCGCGGTGGATAGCCTGGTGGCGGCGCTGGACGCCGGTGATTGGGCCAACCTGCGCCCGACGCTGTTCCTGGTGGCCCTGATGGCCGCCATCCTGCTGCTGATGGAAGTCTTGCGCAGCCTGACCGGGTGGGTGCGCACCGCCCAATCCGAACTGGTGCAAGACCACATCAGTGGCCTGATCCACGCCCGGGCCGTGGCCCTCGACCTGGCCTTCTACGAGACGCCCGACTACTACGACCGCCTGCACCGGGCCCGTGTGGACGCGATTAACCGCCCCGTCGCCCTGCTGGAGAACGCCGGCAGCCTGGTGCAAAACGGCATTACGCTGGTGGCCATGGCGGCGGTGCTGGTCTCGTTTGGGCCGTGGTTGCCGCTGGTCTTGCTGGTCAGCACGCTGCTGGCCCTGTACGTCGTGGCTCGTTACACGCTCCGCTTCCACCGCTGGCGCATCCGCAATACCGCTGCCGTCCGCCGCACCCGCTATTACGACTGGATGCTCACCCTGCGGGAAGCCGCCGCCGAACTGCGCCTTTTCGCGCTGGGCGATCATTCCAGTTGGCTTGCGCTGGATTGATGGCGAGAGATATGTAGTCTGAGCTGGGAGCATTGGAAAACAGTTTTGAACTGACCGTCGCCGAGACGCTGACACCGGGCGGTGTCAGTGTGATGGCGGTCGTGCCGGTAATGACCGCCGGGGGGCTGACTGCTTCAATTGCGCTCTGTCCCATTTCGGGTACAATAGAGCCAGTTGGATGAAATGGTTGAGCAACTGAAACGGCTACTTACGCTGGCCCTAGTGGTCACCATATTGATACCCCTTGTACTGCTCGGGACAGCCCGTGCGCAGGAGGAAGACCAAGTTGCACGGCTGATGGAGCGCATGTCCAGCGCGGCCAAGGTCGGGCAACTCTTCCTGGTCACCTTCCCTGGGGCCGAGGTCACCGAGGACGCCATTATCACGGAATTGATCCGTGATTATCACGTCAGCGGGGTAGTACTTCTGCCCGATAATGGCAACATCGTCAACGAGGGCGACACGCCTGCGCAGGTGGCCGCGCTGGTCGGTCAACTTCAAGAGACCGCCTGGGCGGCGACACAGCCGGTGACCGAGACGCTTGACGAGGAAGAGGTCCCGCCGGGTCCGTTCATCCCTCTCTTTATCGCCGTGAGTCACGAGGGCAACGGCATGCCCTTCACCGGCATCGTCAGCGGGACGACGCCCCTCCCCTCTGAGATGGCGCTGGGGGCTACCTGGAACCCGAGCCACACTGAGGCCGTAGGCCAGATTGTGGGGCAGGAGCTGCACGCTTTGGGCATCAACATACTGCTGGGGCCGTCGCTGGATGTGCTCGAAAACCCTCGTCCTGAAAGTACCGGCGACCTGGGTGTGAGGACCTTCGGGGGCGAGCCGTTCTGGGTGGGGCAGATGGGACAGGCGTACATCCGGGGCGTCCACGAAGGGGCCGAGGGACAGGTGGGGGTGATAGCGAAACACTTTCCCGGCCTGGGTGCCTCCGACCGCTCGCTCGACGAAGAGGTCTCCACCGTACAATGCACGCTGGAAAAACTGCGGCAGATTGACCTGGCTCCTTTCTTCGCTGTGGCCCAGGCCGATGACCCGCTGGCGCGCCCGGACGGGGTGGTGGTGTCTCATATTTGCTTCCGGGGGCTGGAGGGCGGTCGTTTCGTCACCACCCGCCCGGTCAGCGTGGACAGCCAGGTGCTCCAGCGGCTGTTGGGGCTGCCGGAATTGGCCGGCTGGCGCGAGCAGGGGGGAGTGACCATCTCCGACGAGCTGGGCGTGCGCGCGCTGCAGCGCTTCTACGATCCCAACGAGGAGAGTTTCAACAGCCGCCGCATTGCACAGGATGCGTTCCTCGCCGGCAACGATCTCCTGCTCCTCTCCCAATTTGCGCTTAGCGACGATTGGGAAGACCAGATCGCCAACGTCAAGTCAACGATCACCTTCTTCTGTGAGAAATACGGCAGTGAGCCGTCGTTCCAAGCCTCCGTGGACGCGGCTGTCGCGCGCATATTGCGGCTGAAACTTGCGCTCTATGGCGGCACGTTCGAACTCGCCGCCACCCAGCCGGACGCGGAGACAGCCGGCGAACAGTTTGGGCTTGGTCGAGAAGCGCTATCAGCCATTGGTCGTGACGCCATCACACTGCTTTCCCCTCCCTCGCCTGACCTGGTCCCCGCGCCTCCGACCTTCGAGGACAATATCGTCATCTTCACCGATGGTCGGGAGGGGCAGCCCTGCGCCACGTGTGTGCTGGTGCCTTACATTGACCCCTTCGCACTGCGAGACACCATCTTGCGGCTCTATGGCCCCGATGCGACGGGGCAGATCAATCCATCGCTGGTGACCAACTTTACCTTTGACCAACTGGAAGAGTACCTGAGCGTGCCGCCTCCGCTTCCCACGCCGACCCCTGTGGCTGGGGAGGTCATCACGCCAACCCTACCTCACCCCATCGAAGCGGCACTGCAGAATGCTGACTGGATCATCTTCGCTATGCTCAACCCGACCAACGATCCGCCCCAGTCAGGAGTTGTGCGGCACTTTCTTGCCGAGCGGGCCGACGCATTGCGCAATCTACACCTGGTCGTGCTGGCTTATGATGCCCCCTACTACCTGGACGCCACCGAGATCAGCAAGTTAAGTGCCTACTACGTGGCCTACAGCCGGGTAGAGCCTTTCACTGAGGCCCTGGTGCGGGCGCTGTTCAGCGAGTTTGCGCCGGCGGGAACCCCGCCGGTCAGTGTGACCGGTATCAATTATGACCTGTTGATCCAGACTTCTCCTGATCCTGAGCAAACCCTCGCTCTCTACTACGACGTCGGTGAGTTACCTGAGGAGGGTCAGCCGACACCAGAACCGCCTGAAGAGGGCCAGCCAACGCTAGAGCCTCCTCAACCTGAGGTCGGCGATGAATTAAAGTTGCGCACCGGAGAAATCGTGGATCACAACGGCCATCCGGTACCCGATGGCACCCCTGTCCAGTTTATCTTCACCTATCCACGAGAGGGGCTAGAACGTTCCGTTGTGGAGATAACCCACGGCGGCGTGGCCGAAACGACGGTTACGCTGGATCGAACGGGCCAACTCGATATTTCCATCCAGGCGGACCCTGTTCCACGTACAATCTGCCTGCAAATCACAATT
This sequence comes from uncultured Anaerolineales bacterium, assembly GCA_964412395.1. GTDB lineage: Bacteria > Chloroflexota > Anaerolineae > B4-G1 > B4-G1 > CAYPOY01. The sequence goes on from CAYPOY010000001.1 coordinate 26,684, forward strand.
CCGGAGGGTGAGCCGGTCACCATCTGGACGCCCACGCCGGTGCCCACGCCGACCCCCGCACCGACGCCAACACCTACGCCGGAGCCGGAACCTGTGCTCGAAGATACACCAATTCCCACACCTGGTCCGGTGGAAGAGGAGGAAGAACCACCCGCCGTAGACGATGGGGCTGGGCTGTTGGACCTGGCCCTGGCGTTGCTCAGTGTCCTGATCGTCAGTGGCACGGGGTACTACGTTGTGCGCCTGGACAACGGGCCAGTCAGCCGGGCGCTGCGTCTTGCGTTGTGGTGTTTGATAGGCGGGTTTGTGCTGTATCTGGCCTACGCTCTACGTCTGCCGGGAGCCGCATGGCTGCGAGAGCGAGGTGGCGCGTGGGCTGCGGGATGGGCGGCGCTGCTTGGCAGTGTGGTGCCGTTGGTCATCGCGTGGACTGCCAGCCAGTGGAGACGGCTTGCATAAAGGTGGCCAGTCTGCACCAGCCTGCAAGTGAGCACTCGCTAACTACTCACTGCTAACGGCTAATTAAAGAGGGTCACCAATACAGTGAGGACAAGCATCACTCCGGCAAGTGCCAGCAACCCACGGTTTTCGACCACCGCCCGGTGCCACTCCCCTTGCGAGGGAATCAGGGGCATCAGAGATGGAGGGAGTGAACTACCGTGTAACGTCTCGCGAAACGATGCCACGTTCGGTGGGCGTGGATCGGGATGCATAGCGATGGCCGCCAGGATGGCACGCTCTGTGGTGGGAGAGATACGTGGGTTGATCGCTCGTGGGAACATGAGCGCGTTGGGGTTGAGGAAACGCTGCTTGGCATCTGCTGGGGGTTGGTTGGTCAACAGATGGTAGAGCGTAGCGCCAAGCGAGTAAATATCGGATCGGGCGTCGGTGTGGCCGGTATCCCCACCATACTGCTCCAACGGAGTATAGGCGACGGTGCCCCGGCCTTGCAGCACTGTGATGGTGCGGGAGTCGTCCGCCGCCAGCAGTTTGACCAGCCCAAAGTCCACCAGCTTAATCAACCCGCCAGGGGTCAATTTGATGTTGGCTGGCTTGATGTCGCGGTGGAGCACGGGAGGGTCCTGGCTGTGGAGGTACTCCAACGCATCGCACAACTGATCGGCCCACTGGAGCACGCTTTCCTCGTCAATGAACTCTCCTCGGAGGCGCTTTTCCTCCATCAATTGGCGCAGGTCCTGCCCACCGACGAAATCCATCACCAGGTACTCTCGCTGGTGCTCGGTGAACGTATCGGAGACCTTGGGAAGGTTGGGGTGGTCCAGCCGCGCCAGGGTGAAGGCCTCGCGGCGGAACTGTTCCTGGGCCTGAGCCAGCTCTTCTGACGTGGCGTCGGGATCCGGGCGGACTTCCTTGACCGCACAGATGCGACCTTCCAGGCGCAGGTCCTCAGCGCGGTATACCGCGCCCATACCTCCCTGGCCGACAGGCGCGATGATTTTATACCGTCCGCGCAGGACGGTTCCAGGTGCAAGCAGGCGGGCCACGGTTTCTCTTGTTCTCTCCGGTACGGTTGGCGATTATGTTGCATCATAAGCTAGAAGGGCAATTCTGTCAAGTAAAGGGGGTTGTGATGATACGCCAGGATATGCCAATGCTCATTGTCTACGAGGGAGAACTGGAGGGACAACGATGGATCGTAGACCAGGATCGAGTGATCATCGGGCGAGGGTCGGATTGCGACATTGTGCTACCGGAACGGCCGGTCTCGCGCCACCACGCCCAGGTCGAGTGTGACAACAGTGGCTATCTGCTGCGCGATCTGGGGAGCAAGAATGGCACCTTCGTCAATGGCCAGCAGGTGCGCGGTAAGCCGTACCGTCTGAAGGATGGGGACGAGATACAGATCGCGTTGCGTGTCAAGATGGGCTTCGTGGGCGCCGACGCGACGTTGCCGTTGGAGTTGACCGGTCCCAACCGGGGACTGCACATTGACCGGGCAGCCAGAAGGGTCTTTATCGGGGGGCACGAGTTGACCCCACCGCTCTCGTTGGCTCAGTACCGGCTGTTGGAGTTATTGCTCGACCGCGAAGGACGGGTGGTTTCGCGGGATGCGGTCGTGACGACTGTGTGGCCCGAGGAAGAGGCGATGGGTGTCTCCGAGCAGGCGATTGATGCGCTGGTACGCCGCTTGCGCGACCGCATCTCGGCCGTAGACCCGGATCACGCCTACATCGTCACCGTGCGGGGGCACGGGTTCCGATTGGATAATCGGTGAGGCAATGAAGCAATGAATCAATGAAGCAATGAATCAATGAACAATGAATCAATGGTCTGGGGCAAATGCCCTGTAGGGGGACTGCCCGACGCGCCTGAAGACGGGCAGCGTTCCCCAGGACCGGGAGGCGCTGGTGGTGACTGTCCTTTCGACAGGATCAGGATAAGCCGCAGCCTGCTGGAGAGCGCCATTAAGCGGAGGTTGGTGGATCGATGTTGTACGAGTTGAAGAGGATGGTAGTGGCTGGCGAAAAGTCACAAGCCGGGTTGTCATGGGCATTGATTGAACGTCAGAGGGTGGAGGAACAGAGATGGATACTCTTGCAACAACTAGTTATCAGACAGTCTTGAATACTGTTCGCCAATGGCCACCAGACAGACGCTTCGCTCTGGTGCAGGATGTCATCAACACGCTGGCGTCAGAAGTGGCTCACCCTCGACCCAGGCACAAGACCCTGGAAAAGGCCCTGGGGCTCCTGGCGACGGACCAACCTGCTCCGTCCGATGCAGAAATTCAACAGTGGCTGGATGAACATCGTATGGAGAAGTACGGCTGATCGGTTGACCACCTTGGAAACTGCTCATACAGCAGTACACATCTGCCTGGAAGCGTTTGAAATCTGCTCTGTGGACCGTGAGGCATTGGAGCAGGCACGGGTGTTACTTGAAAATGTGCTGCGGATGCTCGGACGAGGTTCGCGGAGGGGCGCAAACCCCGCCTGATGAGGCATAAAATGGGGCGCAAACTACCGAGGTGACGTCATGGCCAAACCGCTTGACCTGGAATCCTTCGCGGCGCACGTCGAGGACACCACGCGGCAGGCCGGCTTTACCGTTGAAAAACGGGACGGACTTGACCTGTACGTCGTCCTGCACGGCGATCCGGTGCGTTGCAACTTGAACAAGGCGTACTCGGCCTACCAGCTCTCTCCCCACCGCCTGGATGAAATCGTGCAGGCCCATCTGAACGCACTCCGCAGCGTGCCCCCGTTCCCTCCACCGCCCACCGAAGAACAGGCCGCCGAATCTCTGCTGCCCATGCTCAACCATACTCAATGGCTCAAACAGGTGCAGCGGCAAGACGTTTCACCGCTGGCGCACCGTCCTTTCGTCGCCGGGTTGGTCATCACGTATGTGTTTGACTTTCCTAACCACCGCGCTTACGTGAACGTGGACATGTTGGCGCAAATGATGGCTTCGCCAGAGGCTACGTTTGACGCGATCCACGAATACGCACTGGAGAATCTGCGCAAACGCACGACGAGCCGGGACTATGAGACGCACGGGCTGCGTGACAAGACCATGATCATGTGCGAGACGCACGACGGATACGCGGCCACGCGCGTCCTGCTGCCGGACCTGATGGCGAAGTGGGCCAAGCGCATCCCTGGCCGGATGTTGATCGGCATCCCCAATTGCGATTTCTTGATTGCCTTCAGCAACCGTGACCCGGCCCACGTGGCTGCCATCGCTGGCCAGGTGCGCCGCGACGCAGCACAGCGCGACCATCCGCTGTGCGCCGACTTGCTCGTCTGGCAAGATGGGCGGATAAGAGAGTATCGGCCCAAACAGTGAACAAATTTGGCATGGTTCATTTTAGACCTGTTTGGAGCCAAAAAGTCCTTGACACTTTCCACAGTCCTTGATGACTTTGCTCGCTGGAAATCAGCCACCAGAACGGCGTTTCAGGGTCAAATCAAGCGATTTCTGCTGATCGTTGGCCCAAAACGTGCCTCTCGTTCGGCTGAATTTGTCAAGGAGTTTTTTCCGCCTGAATGAACCATGCCACAAATTTGTACCGGGAACTAGACTTGTTCGAAGTGGGGGGCGTCTACGACGAAGATGGTGGCGCGGTACTGGCCAGGTTCAGGGGGGCTGCACGTATCTCGGAGTATATCAATGACAGGCTGTACGTGTTGCTCATCCACGCCGATGAGCAGTGTGACGTTGCCCCGTCGCAGGAAGCCGCCGGTGCTGGCGACGCGGGTCACCTGGTGGTCATGGGTTACCAGTTGGTCAATCATGTGCCCGGCATCTATGTCACGGATGATGGCAATGATCAGTTTCATCGGAGTCTCGCTTCACAGTTGCTCAAAGTGCTCGACGTCGAGTACGTAGACGGTCGCGCCACCTACCTCTGCTTCGATCATCATTGGCTGGATTTCGAGCAGTGGGGCCTCGACGTGAGCCGGGACAAACCGCCGGCGGGTGCGACAGCACGCGCGGATGTGTTCCAGCAGGCGTGGCAAGCGTACTTGGTCGAGGCCGATGAGCAGCGAGGCGGTAGCCTCGTGCAGGATGCCGCCGCTAGAGTCCACCTGGGTGACGTAGAAGCCGTCGTGGGTCAGCCTGTCCGTAAGTGCGCCAGCCAGGGTACCGGAGACAGTGGCGATCATCAGTTGATTGACAGCGTTACGTGGTGTCACGTTTCCTCCGTATTTCCATTGTACCAGATTTCGTGGGTAGTGCAACCGGCTTAGGGAGTTCCAGAATTTAAATCATCCCAAGCTGGGCAAGGCCAGCCTTGATGCGGGGCGTTGAAACACCCCGCTGATACTACGAAACCCGTTAAAACGGGTTGAAACGGCCCCAGTTGACCTGGGGCGCGTTGTGCTACGCCAGGGAGACGGTAGGAGGATGATCCGTACAGATGCAGTGCGCTGTTTGCACGGTTCGTCGCTCTTCATTTGGTACACTGGCCGTGCTGTGTTATAATTCCCCATCCTGAGATGGCGAGCGAATTCAAATGCTGACCGACTACCGTGTCCGGCAACGAGAATATCTTCTGGAGATCAGCCGCGCCCTCACAGCGCAACTCAACCTGGATGAATTGCTGCAAATGGTGCTAGAGGCGGCGACGAAGATACTTGCAGGACAGGCCGGCATCATTGCCCTGCGCGACCCTGACGGAAGTTTTATCATTCGGGCCAGTTATGGCCTGCCCCGGGCTTTGGTGCCGTACTTCGAGCTGTTGCTGACGGATATCCCCGACGATGCTGACTCGAGCCGTTTCCATATTCCCGGTCTGGCAAAGAAGTTGGGACTGGTAGCAGCGGAACTTGGGCTGCGCCTGCAACAAGTAGTGGCGCTTCCGATGTCCATCAGGCGGGAACTGATCGGCGTGCTGTACATATTTCGCGCCTACGGAACCCGCTTTACTGCCAACGACCGCCAGATCCTCGCCAGTTTCGCTGACCAGGCTGCTATCGCGGTTCACAATGCACAACTCTACGAACGCATTTCCCAGGAGAAGCGCCGTCTCGATGCCATTCTGGAGTACAGTGCCGATGGGGTGTTGATCCTCGACTCAGCTCACCACATCGTCGTTTTTAACCGTGCGCTGGCGCAATTGAGCGGCTGGTCGGCGGCCGAAGCGCTAGGCCGTCATCACGACGAAGTGATCCGCTGGGCGCGCCTGGAAACGGACCTGGACCTGGTCGGTGCAGTCGCTGGCGGCTGGCCGCTGCCGTCGGCCTCCTCCCTCTACGTTGAGGGGGACCTGCGTCGGCGAAGTGGCGGAACCATCAGCGTCGGCATCACTTACGCGCCACTCTTCGACCGTGAGCGCCGTCTGGTCAACATCATCGCCGATGTGCGCGACGTCACGCGCTTCCGGGAAGCGGATGAGATCAAGTCCACTTTCATCTCCGTGATTTCTCACGAACTCAAGACCCCAGTCGCCTTGATCAAGGGCTACGCCGACACTTTGATGCGCAAGGATGCCTGCTGGGACCAGGATACAATGCAGGAAAGCCTGACGGTTATTGTAGAGGAAGCCGGTCGTCTGAATCAACTGATTGATAACCTGCTCGATGCCTCGCGGCTCCAGGCGGGGGCGTTGCCATTGGAGATGGATCAGGTGGCGCTTGATGCGCTGGCCGAGCGTGTGGCCAGGCATTTCCGCACGCAGACCCAGACTCACGAGATTGTCCTCCGGTTTCCTCCCGATCTCCCGGTCGTTGAGGGAGATCCAGGCCGGCTGGAGCAGGTGCTGAACAACCTGGTGTCCAATGCTATCAAGTATTCTCCTGACGGTGGCCGTATCGAGATCAGCGGCCGTGCATTGCCCAACGAAGTAGTCGTTACCGTATCTGATCAGGGAGCGGGTATCCCGTTCGAAGAGCAGTCTCGCGTCTTCGAGCGTTTCTTCCGAGGAGCACGGGAGCGAAACCAGCGTACGCCTGGGGCTGGCCTGGGACTATACCTTGCCAAGGCTATCGTTAAAGCCCATGGTGGGCGTATTTGGGTCGAGAGCCGCTCCGGGGAAGGGGCTGCCTTCTCGTTCGCTATCCCGCGCCAACAAACTTCTAGCTGAAAGGAATCCAACTATGCCTCAGGTATTGCTTGCCCGTATCACTTGTCCCAGTTGCCAAAATCAGTTTCAGACCCCCGTGGAGCAGATTCTGGACGTCGGTGCCGATCCCAGCGCCAAGATACGGCTGCTCAACGGTCTGGTCAATGTGGCTGTCTGTCCCCATTGTGGAACGCGTGGAGCACTCAACCTCCCGTTTCTCTATCACGATCCCGATAATGAACTGGCGTTGGTTTATATGCCGATGGGGACCGGTCGCGACGACCTTGAGCGTCAGCGGACCATCGGCGGGTTCACCAGTGCAGTGATAGACAGCCTTCCGCCTGAGGAGCGCAAGGCGTATCTGCTCCAGCCCCAGGTCTTTCTCACGTTGGAGAACCTGGCAAATAAAATCCTCGAGGCAGATGGCGTCACTCCAGAGATGATCGAAGAGCAGAAGGCCAGGGCGGAATTGCTGCAGCGGATGCTCGAATCCACCTCCGATGAGGTATTGGAGGTGATGGTCAAGGAGAACGACGCCGCCATTGACGCCGATCTTTTCCGGACGTTGGCTATGAACCTGGAGATGGCACAATCCTCGGGACAAGCAGCCGGTGTACAGCGACTCCTGGCGCTGCGCAACAAACTGCTGGAGTTGAGCAGCGAGGGGCGGGCGGTCAAGGCACGGGGTGAGAGGTTGGAGGCGCTGCGCGCTGAACCGACCCGCGAGAAATTGTTGGAACTGCTTATCCAGACGCCTGACGTGCGCACGCGTGAGTTGTTGATCGTGTCTGGCCGACCGCTGTTGGACTATCTCTTCTTCCAGTCCCTCACGTCTCGGATCGAGTCGGCCTCTGATGAGGGTGAGCAGGAGCGGCTGACCGCACTGCGCGCGCAGGTGCTGGCTGTTCGAGACCGGATTGATGAGGATACACGCGCGCTGTACGGAGAACGTCAGGCGCTCCTGCGGGACTTGATGTTGAGCGATGACCCCGGAACGCTGGCGCGACGTCGTTCTCTCGAGTTAGATCAGGCTTTCTCCAATGTGCTGGCGGTCGAGTTGGAGAAGGCACGGGCCGCAGGCGACACGGAGGCCGTCAAGGCATTGGAGGCGGTCTGGGGTTTGATATTGCGACTGGTGGAGGAATCGCTCCCGCCAGAATTGCAACTCTTCAACCGGCTGATGGCTGCTGAGGACGACGCGGGAATTGAGAGCTTGTTGCAGGAAAATCGCAATCTGGTGACGGAGCACCTGGTGCAGTTTATGGAAGAGGCGCAGGCCAGCATGCGGGAGGATGGCGCGCTGGAGACCGCCGAGCGCCTGGCGTTGGTGCTGGAGAAAGTGAAAGGGATAGTGGCGGAGATGGCCACTGCTTGACGCTCGACGCCCGCAACAAGTTGCGGCATCCGGTATCCAACGGATGCGTGAACTTGACAAAGTCGGCCTCTGTGTGTATGATGTAGGTGTACGCGCCCGTACCTCAATTGGATAGAGGAGCGGTCTACGAAACCGACTGTTGTGGGTTCGAGTCCCGCCGGGCGCGCCAGTTTTTAATGCCCTCCTGCCAGGGAGGGCATTGTTGTTAGGAGGCTGTGCTGTGGATTGAGTAAGTTCCTAAGATTTCCATAAAAATGGCCAGAATGCTTGACAAATGTGTGGATTGTGTGCTATACCGTACATGTATCTGGCGTGATGTGTACTGCGTCAGGATACATTCTTGCGAAGGAGGGCTGGAAGGATAATGAGATGCCGCTGTCCCTGCAGATAAGGGATGGCGGCTTATTGCTTGTCAGTGGGGAACCACATCGGAATTTGGTTCTTGATGTAGCCAGTCCCGTCAGCACCACCGGGGCTGGGGGCACCGGGTGGCGGAGTACCCCGCGCAGACCGGTTATATCATAATCTACAGACCCACAGACGTGTCGCCTCTTCGCTGAAGCTTCTTCTGACTTTGATTCACGTTGCTGGGCCCTGGATCGTGACTGATCAGGCTCACGGGTGTTCTCCCGTGAGCTTTATTTGTTTTCGGTGACGCCCGCTCCTGGGCGAGCGGGCCAGACAGGCCGCTTGGGCAAGCGGACCTGGGCCGGGGCACCGTGGCGGAGCACCTCGTGCGTTCTCCTCAAGATGTCGCACGGGGGACAGGGGGCCCTGGCCGAATGCGGAAGGAGGTGATGCGGCTGAGGTAGAGGAAGCGAGAAAGTGGGGAAACTGTGCGTAGTGTATGCGCGTAGAAATGGCAGCATCCAGTAAGCGAAGAACAAGGAGGAAATGAACAATGAAGAAGCTACTGACAATCTGTGCAGCAGCAGGTCTGATCCTGGCGTTTAGCGGCCTTGCCATTGCAGGTGTCCCTGGTGATCTGTTCAACGACGGGGATCGCACAACCGTCAAGGTCCGTGCAGACGATGCAGACGATTACGCCTACGTCTCGGCGACGTTGTATCCTAACCTTAAGGCAACCGTAGCGGATGGGTGGAAGTCGGTCAGTCTCCCGTTTGCCGGAAACAACAAGGACAATACGCCCTTCGATGTGGTCCGGGACCGTATGGAGACGATGCGGTTCTACTTCAATTGCAAGGACAGTAGATACAACGATCTCGACGATCCGCATATCCAGATCGACAACGTCAAGTTGACTAAAACCGGTCTGTCCGATCTGGTGATTGACAACTTCGACGACGGCAACCTGAGGTGGTCCTACCAGCAGCACCCCGCACCTTCGAGCCCACCTGGCGGCGTCAGCGTTTCCCTCGCCGATGTCACGGGCAAGGGTAAAGTCCTCGACATTCACGTCACCGATATGGATGCCCGGGACTTTGGCCCCAATTGGGAGATGAATTACATCGACATCTTCACCTGCTTGACCAACGACGCCAGTGACAGCTTCATCTACGGCGACGACTGGTCGGCCTACGACAACCTCGAATTCGAGTGGCAGGTCCTGGACCCGGGCACGAGAAGGGACTACATTGACCTCTACGTCAGGACCGACGTCCTTCGCACGGTGTACGTGGACGACGACTACACGTCCAGCACTCCAGGCTGGGACGTCACTCACTTCAACACGATCCAGGGTGGCATCAATGCGGTGGGGACCGGTGGGACCGTCTATGTGCTGCCAGGGACCTACCCCGAGAACCTGACCATCCCGAAGTCGCTTACCTTGTCCTGTGCCAGTGGAGGTGGCACGACGGTTTACCCGGCAACCTCGGATGTCCAAGGCTCAGCCCCTACTAAGTGCGAGGGCCCCAGTTTCACTGGCTCCCAGATGGTGGTAGTCCAAGCGGACGACGTGACCATCGAGCACTGTATCTTCGATGGGAACAACCCGAACATTAGCAGCGGGGAGACAGTGAACGGGGTGGACATTGATGCCCGCAATGGGATCATTGTGGACTACCCTTCAGGCGACTATAGCAACCTGGAGGTCCGCTATTGCACCGTTAAGAACATCTTCCTCAGGGCAATCTACCCCGCGGCAGACGGCTCGGGACACCATATCCACCACAACACGATAGACAATGCGGATGGCTGTGATGGCCAATCAACGGGGGTGATGTTCTACGGGGCGAGTGGAACTGTCAACGACAACACCATATCTCGCTGCAAGATCGGGATCATGTACCATCAGAGTTCCGACGGGGACATCATTGAGAACACGGTGTCCGACAGCAAATGTGGCATCGCGGTAAACGGTAACGATGCCCCAACCAAAGTCTGCTACAACACCGTCACCAACGCTGGCGAGGATGGAGCCATCCAGGCGGTGAGCGTGGACGAGTCGGTAGACATCTGCTGCAACGAAGTCACCGGAGACAGCGACGGGATCATCGTCTACGGTGGCCACGACGAGTCCATAGAAATCTTCGACAACAAGCTCACCGGCGATGGTAACCATTCGGGACTTCTGATCACCACGGACTTGACCCCTTGGGGTTCCGAGGATTCCACCGGCGTGGATGCCTGGGGCAACACGATTACCAACTATGACAAAGGTGTTGAGGTAGATAGTCCTATAGTTGGCAATACTGTCACCGCCATGGTAAAGGGCAACAACATCTCTGGCAATGTCACCTGGGGCGCGGAGAATAGCGATGCCGGCTCTACACTGGACGCCACCAACAACTGGTGGGGAAGCCCCACTGGGCCAAAGCATGCCACTGGCAATCCTGGCGGAACGGGTGATAATGTCTCGGACAACGTCCTCTACAATCCCTGGGCGCAGGCGCTGGTGGTGCTGGATCCCTGGCGCACGGAGCTACACGAGTGCGAGGAGGTGATGTTGGACGTCAAGGTCAGGGCCAACAATATGTACGGAATCCAGTTCATCGTCCACTTCGATCCGACCAACCTCCAGGTCACCGATGCGGGCTGGACTCCTGATCCGTTCTACCCGGATCAGATAATATGGGATGCAGTGGTGGACAACGTCGGCGGCACGGTGAAATTCGCCGCCACCCAAAGAGACGACATGCATTCCGACCCAGTCACTCTGATGTGGGATGAGGTGGCCTACGTGACCTTCCACTGCATTGGGCCGAGCTACGATCACATCTGGCTCGAGGAGCTGATGCTGGGCGAGAAGGAAGAAGGTATGGAGATCCCATCAACCTACACCTCGGCCTGCATCAAGAACATCCCACCCGAGGCCGGGAGCATCACCGGGCAGGTGGATCTCCAGGGCCGCACGGATGAGAAGGGGGCCATCATCACCACAAGCCCCGGTGGCTACTGGTCAGCCAGCGACTCGGCTGGCAACTACACCATCTCGAACGTCCCACCCGGGACGTACACCGTGAACCCCGAGATGACCCTGTACCTCGACAGCTCGAAGAGCGGTGTGGTGGTCAACACAGGTGCGACGACGACGCTGAGCCAGGTCAGGTTGCTCGGTGGCGACTGCAACGATAGTGAGCATATCGAGATCCACGATGCGACCATCATCGGCTCCGCCTTTGGCTCGGTGCCCACCGACTCCAACTGGGATCCAAGGGCCGACATCAACGCCGATGGGAAGGTGAACATCCTTGACGCGGTGATCCTGGGCGGCAACTGGGATAAGTGCAGCCCGGTTTCCTGGCCATAAGGCTGACCAGGCATCGGTTCATCAAGGCTGACGTTGGCTTGACCACAGAAAGAAGGAGGGAGGTGGTGCCTCAGGAGATGGGGCACCACCTCCCTGGAGGCAGATAGCCGAGGCTGTGTTGCTTACGGTTATGGCGGAGGGTAGAACCCGCACGGTAAGCGTCCAGCGAAGCTTCGCCTCAAACCGACAAGAGAAATGGGACGCAGATGCACGCAGATAAAAGCAGAAAAATCAGCGTAGATCAGCGTTCATCTGCGTCCAGAATCTTGCCTCGTTGTAAACAATTTGTACCTGTAGATCAGAAACCCGGTTTTTGATGCTCCACAAGCAAAGTAGTGTTGGCTGCAGGCGCTTTTCGGAGAACAAATGGGTTCCTCCGGCAGGGAAAACCGGGTTTCCTGGTCTCCGGCTGAACGGTTGCTCTGCGTGTAGCGAGAGGAAAGGACCAGATGAAACTGTGGGGTTCGATTGACCTGAGAAAGCAGCCATGCCGGACGATCCTCCGGTTGGTCGCGATACAAATGAGCATAGCTCTGCTGGTTTGCCTGCCTGGACTGGGACAGGCGACCACGGTCTGGGCGCAAGAGGGAGTGACGGTACGGCCAGATCCCTCGTCGCTGGAGGTAGAGGCAGGAAGCACAGGCGCGGTGGACATCCTGGTGGAGAATGTGACCGATCTCTATGGGATCGAGTTTGAAATCACCTTCGACCAGGCGCTGCTGGAGGTGGTAGATGCCGACCCCGTGAGAGAAGGCATCCAGATTCAGCCAGGCGACTTGCTCAGCCCAGACTGGCTTCTCGACAACACCGTTGACAATGACAACGGGACCGTAGCTTATGCCCTCTGCCAACTGAACCCCAGCCCGCCGCAGAGTGGGGACGGGGTCCTAGCCATCATCACCTGGCGCAGCAAGGCCGTGGGGACAAGCCCCATTCACTTCGCCTACGTGCTGCTGGGTGCGCCGGGAGGCGTGGAGATCCCAGCCAGTGCCGGGGATGGCCAGATCATCGTCGTATCTGCTCAAGCCCCACCAGCCGACACCCTGACGCCTACGGCTGCGCCCACGGGGACCCCCACCCCTGTGCCACCAACGTCCGCACCGACTTCCACCCCGATACCACCAATCTCCACACCGACCTTCACCCCGATCCCACCAACGTCCACACCGCCAGCGACGGCCGTTCCGGAGGCCACGGAGACGCCAGCGGCCACGCCGACCTCAACTCCGCCCAACACGACGACACCTACGGGCGTGCCCACGTCTGTGTCTACGCCGACCTCCACCCCGCTGCCGACAGCAACGCCTGTCGTGCAAGGGACAGAGCCTTCCTCGCCCACAGCGACCGCAGTTCAGCCCACAAGCACTGCTGTATCAGCGGCAGCCGCCCATCCTGTGCCTACCCAGACGGAAGCCTCGCCAATGCCCTTAACCCCCACACCGGTCTCACCTTCGGGCTCGTCAGGGATTTCGACAGGTAGCCTGACGTACGTCGCCCTCGCTTGCCTGGTTGTGGCAGCGCTCGGTGCATGGGTATTATGGAGACGAATGCGGTAACCCTGGATCCAGGAGAGGTGGGCAATGAACGCAATGAAAAGGATAAAAAGGATGAAAAGTATCCGCAATAGCCTGGATACCCTCCGGCAACGACTGTGCTGGACGGGCCTGCGGGTGGCAGCATGGCTGACAATCGCCTGCTTACTGCTGTTTTTCTTCGGCAACAGTGGGCTGGCAACGATAGGCTGGGCCGACGGATCCACAACGGTGAGCATCGCCCCTGCCTCACAGGAGATCTTCCTGGGAGGCACTGACGTCACCGATGTCCTGGTCGAGGACGTGACCGATCTCTACGGGTTTGAATTTGAGATTGCCTTTGACCCGGCGATACTGGAGGTGGTGGATGCCGACCCTGGAAAGGCAGGGGTACAGATCCAGCCGGGCGACTTTCTCAGCCCGGACTGGCTTCTCGAAAACTCGGTTGACAATGACAACGGGAGCATAGCTTATGCCCTTTGCCAACTGAACCCCAGCCCGCCGCAGAGTGGGGATGGTGTCCTGGCTAGCATCACCTGGCGTGGCAAGATTATGGGGACAAGCCCAATCACCTTGACCTATGTGCAGTTGGGTGCGCCGCGTGGCGTACCAATTCCGGCCAGCACCCAGGATGGTGAGATTACGGTGGGAGAACCCTCTCCCGGGCCCACCATCGCCAGCCTCAGCCCGGGCTCGGCCACGGCGGGCAGCCCGGCCTTCGCCCTCACGGTCAACGGCACCAACTTCGTCAGCGGCTCGACCGTGCGCTGGGACGCCGCAGCCCGGACGACCACCTTCATCAGCAGCACACAACTCACCGCTGCCATCACCGCTGCCGACATCGCCGCCGCGGGCACGATCAGCGTCACGGCGGTCAATCCCGCGCCTGGCGGTGGCACGTCCAATGCTCTGCTCTTCACAATCGCCAACCCCGCACCGACCATCACCAGCCTCAGCCCCATCTCGGCCACGGTGGGCGGCCCAGCCTTCACCCTTACCGTCAACGGCAGCAACTTCGTCAGCGGCTCAACCGTGCAGTGGGACGGCTCGGCCCGGGCAACGACGTTTGTCAGTAACACGCAACTCACCGCCGCCATCACCGCCGCCGACGTCATCACGGCAGGCGTGGTCAGTGTCACGGTGGCCGACCTGCTTGGGCCTGGCGGTGGCACGTCCAACGCGCTGCCCTTCGAGATTACCGAGCTGGGTCCGGAACCCCCAGCCAGCCTTGTTTACCTGCCGCTCATTCTCAACAATCACTAGGACGTGGTCAGGAGTCTTATGGGCAGAGCGGAGAACTCCAGAGTGCCACCGGTTCAGTATACACGGACGTTCGTCCGCATCGTGGGGCTTGTCTTGCTCATCGAGCAACTTCTCATCGGCCTCCCATCTACTCACACGCTGGCCTGCACCAAGAACGCGCCATCCGAGTCAGGCGCTATCACCGGGAAGGTGGACCTCCAGGGCCGCACCGATGAGCAGGGCGCCATCGTCTTCATCAGCCCCGGTGGCACCGGTGGCTACTTGTCAGTCAGCGACTCCAGCGGCAACTACACCATCTCGAACGTCCCGCCCGGTACGTACGACGTAAGCATTGAGATGACACTGTACCTGGGTGCCTCGAAGAGTGATGTGGTGGTCAGTGCGGGTGAGACCACGACGCTCAGCCCGGTCAGGTTGCTCGGTGGCGACTGCAACGACGATGACATTGTCAGCACCCTGGATGCGACCATCATCGGCGCCACCTTCGGCTCGGCGCCCGGCGACGCCAACTGGGATCCACTGGCCGACGTCAACGACGATGGGAAGGTGAACATCCTTGACGCGGCGCTCTTGGGCCAGAACTGGAACAAGTCCAGCCCGGTTCCCTGGCCATGGGGCACCATCTGCTTCCCTTGAGGCAGATAGCCATGGCCCAGTCGGCGCCGATGGCAAAAGAAAAGGGCAGGGTCACAGATGGCCCTGCCCCGTTCACTTGTTCGCCTGGTCTACTTCCGCTTGACCTTGATAACCTTGGGTCTGGTCTCCTCGGCCTTGGGCAAAGTTAGCGTCAGCGCGCCGTTCTCGAAGACCGCCTCGGCCTTCCCCGCGTCCACAGGCACGTTCAGTGTCAGCGTGCGCGAGAATGCGCCATAAGGTCGCTCCTGGAACAGATACTCGACGTTCTCCAACGGTGGTCGCAACTCGCCACGGATGGTCAGGGTATCGCCTTGGATGACGATATCCAGCTCATCGGGGGTCAGTCCGGGCAGCGATGCGACGATGGCGATCTCCTCCGGGGTCGTGTACACGTCCAGCGGGAGCCGAAGCGGCCGTTCCCGTGAACTTTCACCCCAACTCCGCGCCGGGCGGACGAAACTTTCTTCAAAGAGTTGATCCATCGCCTCGCGCAAGGTCATCATCTCGCGCCATGGATTCCAGCGTGTTATGGTCATCTTACCACCTCCCTGGTTCAATAAGTAGCATAGGCCCTTGTGGCCGTTCCACAAGGGGCCTAGGCTAGTTTTCGGTACAAAACTGTTTTCCAATGCTCCCAGTCCCCGTCCCAGGGGCGGTTTGGGCGCGAAAACCGTGTCAAAGAGCAATTGTCTCTCGCATGGGCCGCCCCCGAGACGGGGGCTTTGAGCGTTTTGTACCGAGAACTAGGCTACAAATTCTGCAATGCGCCCTCTGCCTCCCCCCTCCCTACTCCCTACTCCTTCTCCTTAGCCTTGACCTTGATCGCCTTAGGCTTGATCTCTTCAGCCTTGGGGAGTGTCAGGGTCAGAACACCGTTCTCAAACTCAGCCTCCGCCTTGTCGGCCACGACCGGGAGTGGGATGGTCAGCGAACGGCAGAAAGAGCCATAGCGCCGCTCGCGATGGATGTACCCTTTCTCTTTGACCTCTTCCTCGGTCTTGGTCTCGCCCTTGATAGTCAGGGTATCGCTGGTGATGCTGATGTCTATGTCCTTGGGCTCGACGCCAGGAATGGCCGACTTGACGACGATGGCGTCATCAGTCTCATACATATCCACGGCCAATGTTTCCGCCCCGACTGGGGCCAGCCACCTGGCCCGGGGTCGTACGAAGCTCTCCTCGAAGAGTCGGTCCATTGCATCCCGCAGGCTGACCAGGTCATGGAAGGGCTCCCAACGCACCAAGTTCGTCATCTCTGTACCTCCTTAGATCAGGATTGATTTTGTAGTCTCATAGCGCACGGTGGCTACAAGCATCTATATTTTTACACTCCCATCATTAGATTAGCGCAAGAGCCACATTAGAAATGCGCTAGAAAGAGAACACCCCCGCCATGTGCGCGGGGGGCAACAAGTAACGTAAGCGTTCCCCCCTCCCTCTCAGGGAGGGGCAGGGGGAGGGTGGCGCCCATCAGACCGACCAGCCATGTCGTGGGTTCAGCTCACTCTTGAATATTGAGACTTCCACCCCCACCCAACCCTTCCCCTGTCAGGGGGAGGGCTGAACGGTTACCGAGTAACAACAGAAAAAGCACGCGGTTTCAGCCACCGTGCCACATATAACCGTCAGCCGCTAACTGCTAACGGCTAACAACTAACGACTGACGGCTAACCGCTCCTTGCGGAAGTCTACGAAGCGGTACCCCGTCCCACGTTCGGTAAAAATGTAGCGGGGATGGGATGGGTCGGGTTCGATCTTTTGCCGCAGGTAGGTGACATACAGGCGCAGGTACTGAATTTCCTCGCGATACTCATAGCCCCAGACCTTAGCCAACAGTGTCTTGTGGGGCACTACCCATCCTGCGTTTTCTATCAGGTGGTACAACAGGCGGAATTCGGTCGGGCGCAACTTGATGCGCTGGCCCTCGACGATGACCTCGCGACTGTTGAAGTCTACGCTCAGCCGGTCGTCAATGTGGAGAATGGTCTCTTCTGGCGTCACCAGGCCCTGTGTACGGCGTAGCACTGCCCTGACACGGCTGACGAGCTCACGAGCACCGAAGGGCTTGGTCACATAATCATCGGCTCCCAGCTCCAGCCCGCGCACCTTGTCCTCCTCGTCGGACCGGACTGTAAGCATAATTACCGGGACGTTGGAGACTTGGCGCAGTATCTCCAAAGTATCGAAGCCATCCAGTTCAGGCATCATCACATCGAGGATGACCAAGTCGGGCAGGCTAGTACGCGTTTTGTCGAGCGCCTCCAGTCCATCGTGGGCTTCTATTACCCGGTATCCCTCAAGTTCCAGGTTCATACGGATGAACCGGGTCATGCGAGGTTCGTCATCTACGACCAGAATAAGCCCAGGGCGAGCTGACATAACGAGCAACCTCAGTGCACATCACTCGCGGATGAAGCTGACAATTTCCTCTTCCTCTTCGCTGGGCAAAATCTCCACGCAGTGGATGCGCGTCCAGGGGTAGATCACCGTATCGGTTTCAGGCAGAACGTAGGAGACATCGCGGCCATCACGATACCGAACGTTGCTGACAATCAGCACCTGGTCGGTAGGCTCAGGAATGTGTTCTATTTCTCCTATCACGGCCTCCTCGTTCAGTACATGGATCAATACGGTGCGAGGCATATACCCTCCTCCATTCGCAGTTTACTCCTGATTGCAGCTCACTCTTGGATGATAACTTCCAATTTGATGTGGCCTAACTGAAGTTCGTCCCCATCCTTGAGCACGTGAGGTAGATAGGGGGTCAGACGTTGTCCATTCAGAAAGGTGCCGTTAGCGCTCCCGACGTCCTCGACCAGGTGGGCCGAACCTCGCTGATGGATCTTGCAGTGATGACGGGAGACGCCGCCCTCGAGCCCTCCATCAGGAGTTAGGTCCAGGTCAGGGAAGATGCCGTGAGCCGCATCGAGACGCCCAATATGCACCTCGACAGTGGATGGTAACTGGATTTGGCGGTCAGTGGATACCACCTTAATGTGTAGTGGGATGAGAGGTGCCTCGGGGGGTTCCTCAACAGGCTCGCTGGCCCATGGATTCGCTCGCGAGATGGGCAGTTCTTCTTCGGGGAGTGGCTCGGTGCGCAGAGGGCCTCCGGTGGGCAAGTATACCCCGCACTCGCTGCAGAATAATGTACCAGGACGATGTTTACGGCCACAAGATGGACATTCAATCATAGGACTCTCTCCGTGAAGCAATAGTCAGACTGCGCGTGCCATACTTGATTTCTTTGCGTCCTTTGGCTGTCGGAGTTCT
Organism: uncultured Anaerolineales bacterium; assembly: GCA_964412395.1. Taxonomy (GTDB): domain Bacteria; phylum Chloroflexota; class Anaerolineae; order B4-G1; family B4-G1; genus CAYPOY01. The sequence continues at coordinate 45,003 of CAYPOY010000001.1, forward strand.
GCCCTGGGCAATGCGTCCAGCTTCCAGCATTGCTGCCCGAGCTAACTGAGTCTCTCCCAGGTCAAACAGGCGCGTGGCTACCTTTTCCAGTTGGTGCGTTGCTGCTTTGACGTTCCCACTATCCAGCGCATCCCAGGCCCGCTCTTGCATACGGTAGATAGTGACCTTGCTCAACACACTCAGGACGGCTGGCGGCACTGGTTCGGGCGGTGGCTCGGTGGACGTGAAAGTGCAGCGGACGTCGTGCCGCAGTTTATCTCCCTGGCGTCCCAGTGCCGGTACGTCGCCCGTGAGTTCGAGTTGCAATAGCCTGTGCTCTCCAGGTGGCTTTTTGGTCACACCCAACTCCAACACGATGATCAATGGCACGTCTGCCTGCAGCGAACCCAGGTTGATCATACCATCGGTCGAGGTGAGGCGTTCCAGGTAGGGCGAGGTGCGAAATGCGCTTTCCAGTTGCACGCACTCGGCACAACGGCACTCCAGAGTTAACCCTTGAGCGAATACTGACCCCAGGCCACGTACCCTCTGTTGTAAAAGCGTACGCACCTGGCCAGGCGACGCAATGTAAGCAGAGACCCCACCACTTTGGGCTGCGATCTCATCGAGCAGGGCATCGTTCCAGTCCTCGCCTATGCCCATAGCCGTGATGCCGATCCGGCGTGCTCCTGCCAGCCGGGCTTCGGCTAAGCAGTCTTCTTCATCACCATAGGTCTGGCCGTCGGTGAGGAGGATCAGGTGACTGGTGACTCGCTTGTCGTGGTGCTTTCCGATTTCCGCCAGCCCAACCTGTATACCTTGCAGAATCTCAGTTCCACCGCTGGCCAAAATGCTTGAAATCTTGGCCTTGGCATGGACGCGGTTGACGTCCGACTGGCTGGGAAGTATGACTTCGGCCCGGTCGTTAAAGGTAGTCAATGCCAGGATGTCATCGTCATGTAGTTCGTCAATGATCTGGTGAGCTGCTTGCTTGACGTGTTCCAGCCGCGCTCCCTGCATCGAGGTGCTGCGATCAATCACCAGACACAGGTTGAGCGGCAGGCGCTCGCCTCGCGAGGTTGCGGCCGGCCGAATTTCAATCAGGAGGTAGAGCACCGTCTCCTCGTAGAGAGAACAGAGTTGACTCTGGCTCAGCAAGATCTCCCAGGAGAGTGCTGCCTCCTCGCTCATGCCTAACTCGGTACGTTGCCGATCGTAAGCGTGGCGGCGGAGTGGATCGCTCAGGACGGCATAGGCGGTCTGGATATCGTGGAATAGGGTTGTTGGGGCTTTCTCTGTCCGACTGTCGGGATGGTAACGGCGCGCCAGTGCGTGATAGGCGCGCTTAATCTCCTCATCCGTCGCGGATTGATGTACCCCCAGTATGGCATAGTAGTCGTTCTGGATGTCTGTATTCATACGTCCTAACCCAGTGGCGGTTCCACCAGGATGGCAGTGATGTTGTCAGGTCCTCCAGCACGATTAGCAGCAGCGACCAGACTCTCACACGCTGCCTGAAGCGAGGAAGCGTTTGTGACGATGTTGGTTATCTCTGTGTCACTCACCATGCTCCACAGCCCGTCACTGCAAAGCAGCAAGCGTCCCCCATGGGGAATGGTTCGCACGTAGGTGTCTACCTCCAGCACGCCGCTCTGACCAACGGCGCGGTATAGCACGTTTTTCTGCGGATGAGTAGCGGCTTCATCGCGGGTAAGTTGCCCCAACTCGACCAGGCGGTCTACCAGTGAGTGATCGTGGGTAATCTGATCCAGTCCCTCTTCTGTGACGACGTAGGCTCGGCTGTCACCCACGTGGGCGATGTAGGCTCGTGGGCCGAGCATCAGTGCGCAGGTCAGCGTCGTCCCTCCACCGGGCACTTGATTTGCCACGACACCGTTGGCCGCCTGCACTGCGTCCACGAGCACTTCATTCAGAGCCGGCTGATCCGTACCGTACTCCTGGTTGGCGAGGGTCGGCAGATAGAGTTGGCGCACGATGTGGTGAGCCATGGTTCGCGCTGCCAGGGAGCTGGCAACCTCTCCGGCCTGGTGTCCTCCCATCCCGTCGGCCAGGACGAAAAGCCCAAACGCCGGTAGCGCATTGTCACCGCCGTGTGCGGCTGTGATGATCAGCGCTGTATCCTCATTGTGACGACGTACCTCGCCCACGTCGGTAACCCACCCGGCCTTGAGCCTGGGTCGGATAGGCGGCGCCATGGGTGAGGGGGATGTGCTCGGAGCAGCAGTGGGGCCCTTCTCCAGTCCCAGGAGGTTGCGTAGGAATTGCATAATTTCCCCTTCTACCAAACAGTGCAGTCTCAAGTAGGGAGCGCGTACACGTAACGATCGTCTGATCCAATGTAGACCACGCCATCCACCACTGTGGGTGACGACGTCACCGGCCCCTCAGTCTGAAAGCGCCACCGCAAATTGCCCGTTCGAGCATCCAGGCTGTAGATCACCCCGTCTACTGCGCCAAAGTATACCGCCCCTTCGGCTGCGGCTGGGGAGGAGGTCACCTGAGCATCTGTAGCGTAGCGCCAGACGACGCGGCCGCTTTCAGTATCCAGGGCATATAAGTAACCATCCGTTGAGCCGATGAAGACCAGGCCCTCGCTGACGGCAGGTGAGGACACGACTGAGCCGCCGGTGCGACAACGCCACGCCGGCCAACCTGAGCGGATGTCCAGGCCATAGACATACGAGTCCTGGCAGCCCACGTAGACCGCCTCCTCGGTGAGGGCGGGGGAGGAAGTCACACCACGCCGGGTGCGGTAGCGCCAGTGCGACTGACCGCTGATGTTCACGGCATAGATTACTCCTCCCTCGCATCCCACGTAGATAGCATCATTCCCAATGGCTGGCGATGAGCGCACCTTCCCCTCCGTCTCGAACTTCCAGGCAACACGACCACTGTGTATATTGACTGCGTAAAGATATTGGTCGTCGGAGCCGAAGAATATGTGGTCGAACGCGGCCCGTGGCGATGACCACACACTGCCCTGAGTGGGGCAGGTCCAGGAGATGCGCCCTGTATCTGCGTTGACCGCGTAGAGCAGCCGGTCCGCAGAGCCGAAGAACACACGCCCCCCATGCACACAAGGGGATGAAGCGATACCCCCTTCAGTGGCGTATTTCCATAGGAACTTTCCATCATCGGCGTTGATGGCGTAGAGATTGTGATCGTAAGCGCCGATGTACGCGATGCCATTATGCACTGCTGGCGAGGAGCGGACCTCATCCTCACAGCGGAAACGCCACAGGGCCATGATGTCGCCACTGACAAAGGCCGAGGTGCCAAAGGAGGTCGTGCCGCTTATACCACGGGCCGAACTCAGGCTCATCAACGCGCGCTGCATCTCCTCGGCTGAGCCGTAGCGCTTGTTGATGTCATATTCCAGTGCCCGGTTAACGATCTCCGTTAGTTCACGGGAGACAGTGGGATTTGTCTTGTGAATGGGACGGTCCTGGAAGGAGAACGGCGGCTCCAGTCGCGGGTCCTGCTTACTGAGCAAGTGATGCATCGTAGCACCCAAGGCGTAGATGTCTACTCGCGGTTCGGCGATGCCTCGGTACTGCTCCGGCGGTGTATAGCCCTCGGTGCCAATCATCGTGCCCTTGTGGCCGCTCTGGAAGATTCTTGCGATCCCGAAGTCCACCAGCCGAGTGCGACCGTGGCTATCGAGCATAACGTTGGATGGCTTGATGTCACGGAAGACGATTGGCTGAGGATCGTGGCTGTGCAGGTAACTCAGTACTTCGCAGACCTGGACGGCCCAATGCACCACCTGTGTCTCGGACAAAAAACCCTCTGTCTCGGACAGGAGGGTCTCCAGGTCTTTGCCATCTACATACTCGAGAATAAGGTAATTGCGGTCGCTCTCGCTGAAGTAGTCGTAGACTTGGACAATGCCGGGATGACTGAGAGCGGCAAGGATATTGGCTTCACGCTCGAAGCGGAGTTCCATCATGGTCCGTACCTGGGGATCGGTAGCGGTGTTGAGCATCTCCTTGACGATGCACAACCGGGTGACCTTGGAGAAGCGCAAGTCCTGAGCCCTATAGACAGTGCTCATGCCACCGACTGCATGTAAGCTCAGAATACGGTAGCGATCCTGAAGCACGTGACCGTCGGGCAGTCGGCCCTCGACGCGCTTGGATGGCTGGGACGAGGGGGCCATATGCTGCGTACCCAATCCTTTTTTCAAAGGGACTGGCGTGCGTGGTCTCTCCGAGGGCCCTGGCTCTTGTGCTGGAGGCTCTCTGGAAGAAGGGCCTGGTATGCTAATGTGATGGGTCTCAAGAGATTTCATACTCAGTCTTGCAACTGTACGTCTTTGGTGCTCTGGTTATCGCATATCTCTACGCTGCGTTAGTGTGATCATGTCCTGGACACTACAATTATAGACCAAATGTGTAAACACGCAATCTGGCAGGCGAATGGGGAAAACGTAGCAGTTCTGGGGCTCTCTAAGGCCCTTTAGAGCCGTTCTGCGGCGTTTGGCAAATTCATCAACCCCACCCTCAGCGGCGAGCAGGCCGCTAGACGCGCCCTGCGGCCTTCTAAGCGTTTTTGGGTTTCGTTCTGCTACGATTTCCCGAATGGTAGTGGCGCTGATGGCGCAGTTTCATGCTGGAGCGGTGATGTGAGTGGATTAGGTGACTACTGCGCTGGGTTGAAGTAGTTGTAGGTTGCAGTGGCAATATTGGCAATCAGAGGCGCACTTTCTTCCCATTCTAACCATTGAGGACGGTAGAGGAAGACGCTCAGCACAAAATCGCCGCCTGGACTGAACACGAGTGCCGCGTCAGCGTGGGTATCGCCGGTGAAGCCATGTTTGTGCGCCACTCTGGTCCCCACCGGAACTCCGGCCTCAATGAGGTTGTCAATGCGGTTCGTGCTCATCCACTCGATCATCTGGTTGCACTCGTCAACGGTAAAATCACCAGGGTAGGCGACCATCAGCGCACCACCGCCGTTACTGCACTGATAGATCATTTCCAACAACACCCCTACATCCAGTGGCGTGGTCTGCATATAGGGGTCAGGTTGGGTGGTGATGTCGGTACGGGAGTTGGCCGGAGTGACGATGGTCAGTGGGACAACCTTCTCTTCCTCTTCCTCCTCTTCGTAAGTGGTCGCCATGAAAGTGTTGACTAGCCCCAGGTAGTTCATCGAAGCAGTGAGGTTCTCCACGCCCCGATAGCTGTCGCCATTGCCGATGACGTCGCGCAGCAGGAGATTGGCTTTGAAGTTGCTGCTGGCGGTACCCATTGTATCGCTCAGCCAATCAGTCATTTCCGGGTCGAGAGGGAGCGCCAGGATGCGGTAGGTCTCTTCCAAGATGGCAATTTTGAGCACACTCAATCCTGCGTAGGCGACGTCGGCGTTGATCTTCAGTTCGTCCCCGGTCTGCAAGTCCTTGATGAAGATGCCCGGTATCAAGCCCTCGTGGTCCTCTAGAAGGGACTGAAGCAATTGGTCCAGTACATCCGGATCCAGCGGTGGCGCTTCCTCCGTCCGCACGACCAACTCTACTCGCTGGTTGGTAGCCGAGACAAGTGCTGGGGCAAGCCTGCTGCGAGATGCCTCGACGTCCAGTTCGTAACCTGGCTGACCGGAGCGAACGGTCAGGTTGGCCGGGAGTGGGATAGGTTCCTGCGGCAATTGATCGTACTGCCTGGCGACACGGGTCAGGAAGCCGTCCAGCCGCTCCTCCGAGTAACTGACCGCCACAGGGACATCTACTGGATCTGGTGGGCGGCGTAGGACGTGAGCGATGAAGCCGTCGAGCCCTTCTCGTGCGCTCAGCATCGCGTCCAGGTTAGATGCTGTCTCTTCGGCATCATAACGCAGCCCGACGCTATCGGGAGATAGCGACAGGCGCTGCTCCCGGTACGTGACTTCCACAGGTGTGGCGAAAGCCACTTCCAGGGCGTTGAGCGCTTGTTCGCGCGTCATCCCCTCTACAGAGAGGCCGGCCATCGTCATCCAGGCAGGCAGGGTACGGTTGGCCAAGCGGAAACTAAAGTACTGCCACGCAAGGAAGAGTGCCGCGATGGCGGCGATGATAATAAGCCAGGCGATGCATCCAGCTCTGCGCTGCAAAGAACTTCCTCCACTCCGCAGGTACGCGATGATTATAACACATGTACAAGTGTGCGCCAAGTATCAAGGGGAGAGGATGTTCGAAGCAATAAGCCTACCTTTCACCACTCCCCCTCCATCACGTAGCGCGTCACCTCGCCCACGCTCAACTGCTCGATGCCCAGCTTGTCCAGCGTGCGCCCACGCCGCCAATAGTCGGTCTGGTGGATGATGCACGCCTGGCGGATGATGCTGTCCATCCCTCGCACCCGCACGCCGTACCGCTGCCCTAGCGCGGCGATGGGTATCAGGCTCATCGGCACGTCTTCCGTGATGTAGCGGTGATTCAGCGTGGGTGGGGCTTTGATGCCACGATAGCCAGCTTGGTTGTGGATCGCCTCGTGCAGGTTCGCGCCGGTGGCGTCGTAGGCCATTTTCAGCCACTCCAGCCCCGTCCGGGCGCGGATGCCCAGGGCCGCCGCGACGGTCACCCGCTCCCGGTCCAGCGCCTCCAGGATGCAGGCCACCGACGGGGTCACGCCGTCAATGTAGAACTGGAACTCGCCGCCGGTGGATTCGATGCGCCCGGCGTTGAGCAGGGTGAGGGCGGGGTGGAAGATGGCTCCCATGTTGTTCAGGCTGGTGTGCAGTATGCTCATGCCGTCAATGAACAGGGGGAAGGCCGGGGCCAGCATCTCCAGCACCCGCCCCGTGCGGGTGGCCGGCAGCGCCGCCAGTGGCACTGCATCCTTGATGCGAAAGATGCGGGCCTGGGCCGGGCCTTCGGAGCGGCTGGCGTAGACCAGCGTCTCTGCCTCGGCCACGGTGACGTCGGCCTGGCAGCCGCTGTCGTTTAACACCTTGACAAACTCGAGGACGCCGCCGGTGCGCCCAGGGTTCAGCACGACAATCTGCCCGTCGCGCAGGTGAAGGGTGGCGGACCGGGCAATGTCGGCGTGAGCTGTGGAGGGTACAACCACCATAATGACTTCGGCTTGCTCCAGCGCCTCACCCATATCCGACGTGACCAGGATCAGCGGGCCGAAGCCGTGCGGCCCTCCATTGTAACTCTCCAGTTCGATCCCGCCCCGTGCCTTGATAGCGGCGACGTGCTCCGGTGTGCGGTTGTACAGTGTGACGGGAAAGCCCATCAGGGCCAGATGTGCTGCCATCGCCTTACCGCCATTACCGGCGCCGATGACTGTGTAGTGTGTTTCTTTACTCATTCAGTTTTCCTCCTCTCATAGTCTCTTGGCAATGTTCGGACTGAGGTGATGCGCAAAACGTAAGACGTGAGGTGTGATGTGGAGATCGCTTAGCCAAGCCGGATCCCCAGGCTGGCGATCCGCTCCTCCTCCGACAGCGCCCGTCCAGTTGCCGGGTCCACCGCCACACAGGCCCCGCGCGAGTCTATGCGGGTGACGATCTGCCCGCGGGCGAAGGGGTTGTTGCGCAGGTGGGGCGCGTCCAGCACCCCCGCCGTGACCGCCCGCGCCAGGGTAGCCGGGTCGGTGAGAGGGTCGGCCACCTCTGGCCCGGCCAAGGCGCGGATGGCCTCCAGAGTCACCCGGGCCTCCTGCACCAGTTCCTCTTCGCGCTGCTGGATGGCGGGGTCGGCCGTCATGTCCGGCTGGCCACGGACCGCATTCTCCACCGCCCGGCGAGCCAGTTTGCAGGCCTCGATTATGTCGTTGGCGGTAGCGGCGTGGTGGGCTTCGGTGTGGCCGACTACGTGGACGATATGGGGGTGCAGCGCCATCTGCAGGTAGACGCTGGCCGCCAGGTGGGCGCGGGCCGCGTCCGGGTCCAGCGGATAACTGAGAAGCCCCGTGCGTGTCTGTCGCCAGGTGCGGAAGGAGCCCTCACCCCCGGCCCCTCTCCCTGGGAGGAGAGGGGAGTTGTGATGTCCAGGCAGGCCAGCATCTTGGCCAGGTCCATCGCGTCGGAGAGGCCCGGCGGGCTGTTGAACATCATCTGGGCAATGTAGTCGTGCACGCCGGAGGCACGGGCGTTGTAGGCCGAAAGGTAGGCCGAGACGACGAAGATC
>CAYPOY010000002.1:0-44896 GCA_964412395.1 uncultured Anaerolineales bacterium
ACGAACTGGCACCCCTGTTCGACGCCGTGGTCGCCTCGGTCACCTTCTTCGAGCCCACCGAATAGGTAGTCAACTTGTTATTTTCAGTTTCAGTTTTCAAGGGAGGTTAACTATGAAACGGAATGATGTCCCAGTACGCATTCTCCTCATCTGCGCATTGTTGTCAGGCGCGATCCAGATCTGCGCTGCGCCGGCCGTTGAAGCTGACGCACCGGCAATCTCCACAGGAAGACAGAGAATTGAGCAAGAGCCTATAGCAGGCGAAGAAAACGCCATCGTCGCGCCCGTGCCCGTGATCGCGGCAGATACCGGCAATGCGCCGGGCAGCACCACAGGCGCGCGCGAGTTTACGCAGACCTTCCTCGCCAGCAAGGACACCCACGTCGACAGCGTCGCGCCTTCGATCCCGCAAGCCCCTTCGACGAACGGACGCCAATTCACGCAAACGATCTACGGCGGCAGTGATTCGTTCGTGTGCGCGCGCTCGCCGGACACCAATTACGGCGACGAGAACTATCTCCGCGTGGGCAGGCTAATTTCACCGCCAGAGGACTGCGAAATCCTGCTACGTTTCGACCTCACATCATTACCCGACAATGCCGACGTGCTTACAGCCACGCTAGAACTGTACGCGGACACCGTATCTGGCGGCGTGCATGCCCACGCAGCCTTGAGCGGATGGAAAGAATCGCTGGTCACCTGGAACAACAAACCAGCAAGATCTACCGAATCCGCACCCGCGACGTATTCTGGCGTGGGCTGGCAGCAGTGGGACGTGGAATACTTTGTCCAAGAGTGGATCACGGGCACACTCCACAACTTTGGCTTCTTGATGGCGCAGGACTACACCGTTTTCGGGCAAACCGACTACCAATCGTTTGCCGCGGGCAATACCTACCCGCCTCGACTGGTTGTCACCTACCAGACAGAAGGCTCGCCGATGATGCTGCCGGTGGAGAAAGACACCTGGATCAACGAAGCGCTGCCCTCCACCAACTACGGCAGCGATGACCACCTGCGCACCCGCTGCGACGGCGTCGGCACCGGCACGCGAGCCTACATTCTGTTGTGGTTCGACACGTCCTACCTACCGTCGAACATCACCGTCGTCAGCGCAACGCTCGAACTGTACTCAATGATCAATCGCGCGCAGGATGCGGGACTCAACAAGCCGTTATTCTACGAAGACATCTTCCCGGACACCATCCGGTCGAGTTGGGAGGAGATGTCGGTCACCTGGAACAGCAAACCGGTGGCTTACGGGGACGATCCACCCTCCCCCTACGACACCGGATGGATGCAGTGGGACGTCACCAACAGCGCCCAGGGATGGATTTCGGGCACGTTCACCAACTATGGCGTCCAGTTGCGCATCTACAACGACGTCGATCCTGCGGTCGTCGAATTTAGGGCCCGTCCCGGCGAGTTCGCGCCGCGACTGACCATCCACTACGACCCCCTGCCCCCCGTCTGCGACCCGCTGACGTCCGTCAGAATCAATGGGCCGACAGCGGGCAATACCAGCACGGACTACGTCTTCGACGCGCAGGTCACCCCATACGATGCCACCGCCCCGTTCATCTACACGTGGACGGCGACCGACCAAAGCCCGGTCACCGTCGTCACCAGCGACACGACGCACAGCGTCCAGTTCAACTGGGCTTCGACAGGCACCAAAACGGTCAACGTCACCGTTGAGAACTGCGGTGGGACTGCGAATGACACGCACCAAGTATCCATCGAACCGCCATCGCCCACGTGCCCGGTGCCGCTGACCGAACTCACGTTTTACGGGCCAACGCAGGGCATAATTGGCGATGGATACACATTTAGGGCGACGACCGCCCCCAAGACGGCCACGCCCCCTGTCACCTTCACCTGGCAAGCCGACGGGCAAAGCCCGGTGACGGTATCGGGCACGGCGCTCCAGTCGTCGCAGGTCTACACCTGGAGCACGCTGGGCCCCAAGGCGATCACGGTAACCGCCGGAAACTGCGGCAGCGCCTTCGTCCAGTACCACACAATGGACATCGTGGAGCCAGAGGAGCTACCTGACCTTGACGTCACAACCGCGTGGTACGACTCAGAGGATCAGCGCATCGGCTTCCTAATCAAGAACACCGGCGGGAGCATCGCGCCTGCAGGCCACTACGCTACCCTCGATCAGGGCGCAAGCGTGCTCAACGAGAATCTGTGGTTCCCACACGATCTGCAACCGGGCGCCATCCGCGAAGCCTTCTTCGACGTTGCGCGGACGTGCGCCAGCGATTCCGAGCCTATCAGGATTTGTGCCGATACCACGGACCGCGTCGTCGAAGGGGACGAGACCAACAACTGCTGGCAACTCACCTGGCCCTGCGATATGGACCCACCGGCCATCATTTCCGGCCCGACGGTCGTGACAACCACCGAGAACACGGCCACCATCGCCTGGGAAACCAACGAACCGTGCAGTAGCGAGGTACTTTACGACAAAAGCAGCGTCTACTACAGAGATTCCAAAGTCACCAGTAGCTTCACGACCGATCACGAAGTCGTCCTCACGCATCTGGATGGCGAGAGTCTGTACCACTTTTACGTCCTCGTCACCGATATGTCCGGCACATCGGTCAACAGCGACGAAGCGTTCTTCGAGACGCAGGCGGCGGGCTTCGATCCGCCCATCATCACGCACCTGGACACGGTGATGTTCACGCACGACTTCTACGATCTCTACGTCATCCAGACTTCGGTGGACGATATCGTTGGGTTGGACCGGATCGAGTTCTACTACAACGGCACGTTGATCAAAACCGAGTACTTTTATCCGGGCCACGCGCTCAATGCCTACGCGATCTTTTCACCCTACGACCTGGGTTACACGCGCAGCTCGTTCTTCTCATCCGGGCACATGGCTACCGTGAAGGCTATCAACACAAACGGCGCGACGACGGAACAGAGCAAGCTGCACGCCCCTTCGACTACACCGAAATACGTTGACGTGTATATAATCACGCCACCGCAAAACCACACCCTCTACGTGGATGGCGACCCCACCCCCGCCGGCACCACCATCGACGTGATGGTGGAGGCCGCGCAGTTCGAGTGGGGATGCACCTGGTCCGGGTACGCGGGAGGGCTGTCCCCCGAAGTCGCGCCGGTCTTCTGCGCCGATGTGGACCAGGCAGCGGACGAGATCGAGCTGCTGCTGGACGGCGTGGTGGTTGACAGCTACACCCCCGCTTGCGGCGAGTTCGACCACACCTTCACCCTGGACCTTGCGGGCGAGGACCTCGGCACGCACACCGTTGAGGTGGTGGCCCACGCCAACGACGGGACCACCAACAGCCAACAGCGCACCATCACCATAGCGCAGGGCACGCCAAGCCTCAGTCTGCAAAGGATGGTCTCGCGCGTCGATAACTACTTCGAGGTCGTGCTGACGCTCGAGAATCACGCCAACGCGACGTGGAACGCGGATATCGACAGACTCTTCGACAATACGCAGGGGTTCCAGGCCATCGCAAAGGGGACGCAACAACCCGGCCTGCTAGCACCCACTGCCGAATGTCAGTATTACACCGTCGATCCCTTCTCCCATAACGGAAGTAGCTTCGTCGACTTTGGTAGTGGGATCACCCTGGCACCGGGGGAATCCTGTACCGTTTCTTATTCCGTCGTGCCGGTGTTGCGCGAATATCCAATAGACTACGACATCGGCGGTACAGGCACCCTCGTCCACTATAACGGCGTTGGAGAAACACTCTTTGCCGCCAGTGGCAACTTGAATAGCGAAGTCGCGGCTGCGTTCAAACAATCGGACTACCTCATCGTAACCAACCCCGGGCGACTGGTGGGGCACTATTCTGGCGCCGATGCACTGCTCTCGGAGATGGCGAAACTCGCGAAAATCAAACGCGGGGCATTGGGGTATCTCGATTCCTACAACGACAAGCAAGTCCTCGACAACCTGGTCGAACCGAGTGGCTACTGGACCACGTCGATGTATGACGACTTCAAGTCGATCAGAAAGGGCTATATGCTCATCGTCGGGGAAACGGAGATCGTCGGCGCGTGGAACTACACCGGTCTCGACACAGACTGGGAGGATAGCAACGTTGACTACGTCTATCACAGTGACCACGATTACGCCAACACCAAAGGCGACGGCGCGCCCGATCTGATCGTCGGTCGCATCATCGGCAACAATCCCGACGAGTTGCTTAACGCCATCCGCACCAGTATCAACATGACGGTTGGCGCGTGGGAAATGGACCGCTCGCACGCGCTGCTGGTCAGCGGGCGCGGAAAGAGCGTCAATAAATTCCGTAGCAACGTCAACAGCCTGGAAGACGATCTACTCAACGACGGAATGGACGTGACCAAACTGCACTGGCGCGACTATCGCTTCCTCTCATCCTTCGCGCTGGCCTTCCGAGAGTACGACGGATTCGCCGCCGGAGACGTCATCGCCGGGGGGAAAGCCGAGATGGTCGTCGCCAAGCGCACGGGAGATCACTTTTACGTCCTCGACGCTTATGGCACCGTCGTCAGCACCTTCGACCGCACCTTCGACGAAGGCGACGTCCTCGCCGTAGGCGACGTGGGTTGGGATGACGCAGCCGAAATCATCATCGGCGACTTTAGCGACGGCAACATCTACATCTACGATTTCGACGGCGGTGCCGCGCTGGGCAACTTTGCTTGCGGCTTCAGTGCATTTGACGGACTGACGACGGGCTACGTCAAACACACGGGCAAGGATCAGATCATCTTCGCCGACGCTTCTGCGAACCACATCACCGTCTACAGCCAATATGGCACATCCCTGCTGGATTTCCCCGCGACCTTCGACACACACAATGGCCTGGCAGCGGGCAACGTGATGACGGGCACCGGCGAGACCACCCGCGATGAAATCCTGGTCGGCCACGATGACACGATCTACATCTACGACGATGCCGATGGCAGTCTGCTCACCTCCTTCTCCGTCGATCACAACTTTGTAGCCGGGGATCGCCTGGCTTCCGGCGACGTCCGCGCCACCCCGTCCGGCGCGCCTGTACCCTACCCGCCGGACGAGATCGTCATCGGCGACCGGGACGACAGAGTCTACATCTACAACTGGAAAGGCGTCAGGCTGAACGACATCCACGTTGGCGACTTTGAATACTACGACGGTCTGGCCGTCGCGGACGTGACCGGCGACGGCGAAGAAGAGGTCCTAATGGCCGACCTGGACGACTATATCCACATCATTGATGCCTATTACCCGCGTTCAGCAACGGAAGCATTCAAAGCAAACACATCCGGTCAGGACATGATCTACTTCAGCGGACACGGGGGCACAAGTTCGTGGAGTCCAGCCCTGAGCACTGGGGATTTCCCGCTCAACTTCAACAACACCAAACCCTTCGTCTTCGCGCCTTCCTGTCACACGGGCAACTATGAAGGCAACAACGACAACAGCCTTGCCGAAGCCTTCCTCAACAACGACGCTGCCGTCTACATCGGGGCGACCGAAATTTCCTCGATCAAGAAGAACGTCGCGATGGGCATCAAGTTCTTCGACCACTGGAACACGAACGAATCCATCGGCTCGACGTTGACGCAAATCGAACGCCAGGTCTGGGACAACAACGACTGGTACACCGATATGTGGGAGATGTGGGTCTACGAATACAACCTCTACGGCGATCCCAAGATCGGCACGGATGGCACGGTGCTGCCGACATCCAGCCAGTCGCAGACTATGGCACCTGACGCACCCGTCGCGACGCGCGACTTCCACGTCCCGATGTACGAGGTGACCGTCATCGACGGAAACGACCACGTAGAGATCCCCGGCGGATCGAACATCATCGCCCAGGGCCACTACGCCGTGCCCTACTGGACCGCGTCCATCAACTACCGGCCCGGCACCGTCGTCCAGGACGTCGTCCTGGTGAGTCGCTCCGGACTGACGGTGACCACCGGCCTGAGCATGCCGCTCACGACCATCGACCACGAGTGCGCCGCGTGTGTGACTAGCAGCGCAGCGGCATCCGCCGTGGCGGAAGATGCCTGGTTCCCGGAGCTCGAAGCCACCCACCACTGGTCGGTGACCGAGGGGGAGAATGGCAGCGTCTTCCTGACCATTGCGATGTACCCCTTCTTCTACAACCCCGCCACCACCGACGTGCGCTTCTACCAGGACTTCACCTTCGACATTGAGACGATCTCCACCGCCGTGAGCCTGCAATCGGTCGACACCGACCAGACCACCTACGTACCGGGCGATAGTGTGTCGGTGACGCTGGTCATCAGCAACGCGGGGATCGCGCAGGATGTCATCGTCGAAGCGACCATCAAGGCGCATCCCAACACGACCGTCGCCGGGCTGCCGCTGCGCAACCTCCATGACCTCAGCGGCTTGGCCGTGGCGACCTTCGAATGGGACTCCACCGGCGTCCCGGATGGCGACTACTTCGTCGAGATCAAGCTGCGCAACGCCGGTGGCGACGTCCTCGACCTGGAAATGCAGGAGTTCACGCTGGGCATCACCGGCGGCGAGGTCACGGCGCTCACCGCCACACCGGCAGCGTTCACTATCGGCGACGCCATCGCCATCACCATGACGTTCGAGAACACCGGCACCGTGCCCATCACCGGCACCGCCGTCATCCAGGTGCGCCCGGCGGACGCGGTCACCGTCACCGCCGAGTTCACGCACACAATCGCCAACCTGGCTCCCGGTGCATCCGTCGTCTTCAACGACGCCTGGGATACCACTGGCGCAACGGAAGACGCCTACCGCATCCTGGGTTACGTCAAGTTCAACAGCATGGCCTCCGCGCCGAAGGAAGTGATGGTCGCGGTGCAGACGCAGGTCGAGGTCTATCTGCCGCTGGTGCTGCGGGAGTAGAACGCGGATTGCAGGACAGTAACGGACCTGGGGAAAAAGACTTCCAAAGTCTGCGACTGAGCAGTAAAATCAAGAGTGTCATCAAGACTTTGGAAGTCTCCCCCCGCCGTTGAGCCGTACCGCACGCCGAAAAGCAGACTTACGTCCGCACTCCAAATGAGAGCGTTGGGCTCGTAAGATATAACTTCCCGTTATTGTTTCGCCTGGCCTGAATATGACAACGAATAAAGAGGATTAACCAAATCAGTAGCCGCAAATCTTGGAGGCTGTTTAAAGAATCACAGTTAACCTTGCGAAGGTTGTGAATGGCCCTGAAAATAGCGCAATTCCTGGCGAACGAAGATGCTTTTAGCCCGAAATCAGCCTCGAAACCTTCGCAAGGTTGCCCTTTCGCGAATTTTTAAACACGCTCTTACCAAACAGGGCACCATTCGTTTAATCCTCTTTATTCGATGTCATATTGAGGCAGGAAGTTATTCTTCTACAACAGCGACGCCGGCGGTTCCGCCGATGGCATCCACAACTATGCAGCCGTGAGCTTCAAGAGCACGCTCGTGGCCCACAATGAGGATGCCAATTGCACCAACAACGGCGGCACACTGACCTCCGAGGGCTACAATCTGGAATTCGGCGACACCTGCGTCTTTACCACCACCGGCGACATCACCGACACCAACCCCCTGCTCGGCCCGCTGGCGGACAACGGCGGCCCTTCGACAGGCTCAGGGCAAGCAACCCTCACTCACGCGCTGCTGGAGAGCAGCCCGGCGGTTGACAACGGCGCAATTTCGGGCTATCCTATCACCGACCAGCGCGGCGTGCCCCGGCCCCAGGGCGGGCGCTGCGACATCGGCGCCCACGAGCACGGCGAGCCGGCGCTTGCTATTGGCAAGGTTGGCCCGGCCCGGGCCCCGGCGGGCAACACGATCACCTACACGCTGGCGGTGACCAACACCGGCTACGAACTGGCCGAAAGCCTGGTCATCAGCGATGTGTTGCCGGAGGGGGCGCAATACGTCGGCGGCGGGACGCTGGTGGGGAACGTGGTCAGTCGGACGCTCCCCAGTCTGGCCTGGTGGGGCAATGCAGCGGTCAGCGTGCAGCTCGCTGTCACCGCGACGGGGACAATCACCAACGACGACTACCACGTCAGCGCCAGCGGCGGTTACAATGCGACCGGCAGCGTGTCCGTGGTCACCACCGTCTACGAGGCTCACGAGATCTACCTGCCGCTTGTCCTGAAGAACTGAAGGGCCAGGCTACCTTGCGGTACAAAACGCTCCAAGCCCCCATCTCGGGGGCGTCCCATGCGACGAGCGGGTGCCTTTTACGCTGTATTCTTGCCCGCGACGCCCCCGGGGACGGGGGCTGGGAGCACTGGAAAACTGTTTTGCACCGCGAACCAGGCTACCTTTTATGCCGGCGCTGCCTTCACATAGATCGGGTTGCCCAGCGCCTTCGCCATCAGCGCGGCAGGCTCCTCGTCCAACGGGGCCTCTGGCGGCTCGATGACCTCCGCCCGCCAGTAGGTGTCACCGGTCACGACGACCTGGCACTCGTAGGCGAAGTCATCGCTGACGATGGGCGCCTCGTGGATTTCCTGCGCGGAGACGAGTCGCAGCAGGTTCCCCGCCCCGCCCTGTACCCGGCAGTGCAGGCGCAGGCTGGCACCGGGGGGCAGGCACAACTCATCGCCCATCGCGGCCCGCTGCCCACCGTGGATTCCCTCTGCGGTCAGTTCAAGTCGGGGCCCGGCCGGCCCCTCGGAGATAAAGACGTGCCCGGCGCGGAGGCCAGCGATGATGGCCTCCACTGAGAGCACATTGGCGTAGACCCAGGTACACGGCGTGCCGATCTCATACCAGCCCAGTTCACCCGTGAATGGCCCCTGGTGCTTGTCGGAGCCGCCCACAGCAGTGACCCGTTTCCCCTGGCGCAACTGCGCATCCCACACTGCCAACGACTGGTAGTTGGAGACAATCCACGGCGACCCCCAAACTTCGATGCAGTCGGGCTCGAACAGGTCACCGAATTCCCAGGGCGGGCCTCCCTCCTTGGGATGGTTGACCGAAAAGAGTGCGCCTCGCGCCCGCACCGCTTCCCGCACCCGCGCCATCTGATTGTCGGTCCAGCAGCGGAACTCGACGAAGCCGTCGGCCGGCCAGTCAACCGGCCAGACATTGGCGTGGCCGTGATAGGTGGTGACCTCGACGCCAGGGATAAGGAGCAGGTCGGGGGCAGCGTGTCCCGGCAGCAGCCCTTCGGCCTGGCTCAGGACAAGCGGCAGGTGGCTGATCGTGTTGTGCTCGGTGACGGAGGCGAAGTCGAGCCCCTGGGCGCGGGCTGCTGCCACCAGGTCCGCAAGCGGCGCGGAACCGTCGGAGTGCCAGGTGTGGGCATGCAAGTCACCCCGGTACCAACGCGGGCCAGTCCCCGCATACTCCACTCCTGTGCCCCCCTGTTTCCTGCTTCCTGCCTCCTCCTTCCTGCCCCCTGCCTCCCGCCCCTCCAGCGTCACAACGACCCGGTAATCGCAGCCCTCAGGAGCGAGTTGATAGAGACCCAGCACGACGTGCCAGGTGCCGGGTTGCACCAGGCCGGCGAGGTAGCCAGGCGTCGCCTCACCGGCGGCAATGGTGAATTCCTGCCGCGCTGTGCCGCTCCAGCCCCGGAACCCTTTCGCGGTCAGGAACTCGGCCCCACGGGGGTCGAAGAGACCGATGTCCACGATGTTGCCCTCCTGCCAGCCCACCTTGTCTCCGCTGAGTTGGCGGCTGACCTGGTAGCGCACACAGAGCCGTGCGACCCCTGGCGGTACCTCGAAAGACAGCAGCGGGAACTCGTCCACCGCCTTGTCCACGGCGTCGAAATGGCCTTCTAGCACGATGTCTGTCATTAGCAACTCCCTTCTCACAGTCGTCGCTTAGCGACTGGCGTTCGTCATTCATCATTCGGCACTCGCCATTCGCTATTCTCTATTCGCCATCTGCAGATAAGGTATTCTCTCCATTCGGCCCGGCTTGTCAAGTCCCTTGTCCACAACTCCACAGCAGGCATTTTGCTTTCCAGCGCTGTTGTGCTACACTATCCGCTGCACGGTCGAGCAAGGAAGGATAGATGTGATTCCTGAAGGAGCCTGCGATGTCGCAAGAGGAGAAAGCCAACCTGGAAGGTTCCGGCGCGGTGACGCAGGGAGGCGGTGTTGCCGCCGGGGAAAGAGGTGTTGCCGCCCGCGAGATACACCGATCAACCGTTGTAACTGGCGACCGTAACGTCGTGACGGTCGTCTACCAGGGCGTGGACATCCCCATCCCCTCACCCGATGCAGCAGCCCGCCACCGGGCGGCGCTGCGGAAGCAACTGGATGCCAGCGTCCGCAAACGCTGGGGCGGGATGTCAGCCTACATCCAGGAGGAGGGGGCAACGCTCCCCATCGAGGCCTCCCCCTACCAGACAGGGCGGCTGGGGCCGAGGGAAAACCTGCTGGGGCTGCTCCACACAGCCGACCGGCTCCTGGTGCTGGGGGAACCCGGCTCTGGCAAGACGGTGGCGCTGGAACGGCTGGCCTGGGAACTGTGCAACGGCTCTGAACCGGCCATCCCGGTGCTGGTGCCGCTGTTCTGCTACGACGGCACTTGACAGGCTCCGGCGCTATAGCCGTGGGGACCAGCGCAGTCGCGGCAGGGGCCGGCGGAGTGGCCGATCGTGCTCGCTTGTAGGGAGAAACTGTGACTATGCCTGATAAAAACTCCAGTACGTCTACACAATCTGAGGAAACCCACCGCGAAGAAACTATCGTCAGTGATGTGAAAGATGCCGCAGTTGCGGTCGGGAAACAGGCCGCTGCTGCCACCAAAGGAGGCATTGCCATCAGTGGCAACGTCGGTGGGGATCTCGTCATCTCTGTCGGAAGCACCCAGGTTGCTATCCCACGTTTTGTGCAGATCGTGCTTGGCGTCATCGTGCTCGGTGTTCTCCTCTTGGTTGGGGCTCGAGCCTTCGATGCTTACAACGCCTCTCGTCCTACACCTATAGCACCAATGACGGGTGATTTCAACGTCGCTGTGGCCCAGTTCCAGGTTTATGGCGAGGGCGAGGAGGAATTTGAGGAAGCACAGGAGTTGGCGCTGGGACTTGCTAATGCTATCGAGCGAGAGATTGATGACCTGGCAGACGAGATTGATGACACCATCCAAATTCGATTTCCTCAAGAGACAAGAACCATTCAGGGCAGAACCGACGCGGGACGGGCGGAAAATGCCCGCGCACTAGCCGAGGAGATCAACGCCGATATTGTCATATACGGGGTGGTAGAGGTGAGTGGCCTCACTGCTGTAATCAGACCCGAGTTCTATATCGGCGATAGTGATTTTATGCTAGGCGCTGAGGTAACCGGCCAGTATCGAATGGGACGTGAGATACAACTGGACAAAATTGACAATAGAACTCTGAGGAATGACGTGGAAGAGATACTGAAGAAACGATTCCGCGTTCTGACCCTTCTAGTCAATGGTCTGTCTGATTATGTGGTCGGCGAGTACGGAGACGCCGAAACGAGTTTCAATAGAGCCCTGGAGATTGAGGCGTGGGACACCCCTGATGTCATCTACGTTTTGCTGGGCAACGCCACCATTCAACAGCACGAGTTAGAGAAGGCCAAGGAATACTTCTCAAAAGCTCTGGATGCAAATCCGGACTATGCGCGCGCCTACGCTGGGCTGGCGACTGTATTTCTCCAGCAGGCCACACCGGACATTCAGAGTGGAACCTATGACTTTGATGTTCAACTTCTTGATAAAGCCTTTGACCATTACCAGAAAGCTTTGAACAGCGAGGAGCAATCGCCCCTGGCCGACATTCCCACGAAAGTCAGTTTTGGCGTGGGGGATGTTTACATACGCAAAGCCCTGGTTGAAGAAGCGGCTGGCAATGACGAAGCAAAGGAACAATACTACAGCTTGGCCGGGCAGGCTTATCAATCTGTCATTCAGGATTACGAGGCAGGAAATGAACGGCTGCAGGAGATAGCCGCGCACGCACATGCTCGCCTAGGGTTGATTCTTGCTCAGAATGGTCAACTGGAGGCAGCTATTGCTGAGTATGAACAGGCGCTCAATCTCCTACCCAAGTATGGTCAGAGTAAGGAGTACAGAGCTCTCTACCAGGAAATACTGGACGAACTCAGAGGAACAACTTCAGAATAAAGGAGGCATCAGATGTCAAGACAGACTTTTCTAGCTGTTTGCATCATTGGGCTGGCGTTGGGACTCGTGCTGATTCACAGCGGTATCTCATCTGCCGCCCGAGCACTTGCTGTTCCCGGACCCAGCTCAGCGCCTGGCGCGATGTTGGGAAGCGTTGCCGGCACCGGCAAGGAGCCCGAGCCTGTTAGCGAGAATGTGCTTATTGCCACTCCAACACCGACATGGAGACGGTACCACATCTATGGGCAAAGATCATATTACCTCATCATCAGGCAGCTTGCGTATACTATAACGGCCAGCGAGAACGATGTGTGGGAATTGATCAGCATGCCCATAGTACTGCTTGTATTACTCGCGATACAGATTCTGAGGACGTCAATCCTTGGCCGATTTGAGATCGAGACACCGATCTGGAAGCGACTTCTCAAATGGATCGTCATGTACGGTGTGACCATTACCGTTGCTTTCTGTTTCGCTCTTGGTTTGTGGCCCCTTGTGTTCCCGGTTGGATGGACTGTGCTGGACACTGTGAGGCATCTCGTTTTCTGTCGCAGAGAGGGAATTCATCCGATCTATGCAACACCGAGAAAGAAACTCTACGAACTCAAGGGATGGGAATGGCCAGAATAGTCAAGGGTGATGTCACCGTTGTCATCCGCGAGCAGTCCGTGGGCGCGTCCACTCTGGACTCTGAAACTCTGAGGCTCTGCCCCCTGGACGCGCCTGTCCTGAGCGTAACCGAGGGACGCAGTGCGGTCGCGAGCAAATTGTAGGACAAGTTGGCAACTTGTCCCCAACACAAGGAAGGGTGCGCATATCATACGAAGGAGGTCAACGTGACTGAGCAATTTGCGAACGGTTACGCACTACTCATTGGCGTAGACGAGAACTATGTGGACGGATGGGCTTTGCCAGACATGGCGAAGGACGTCGAAGCACTGAAAGCGGTACTTGCCCATCCCCAACGATGTGCTTATCCTGAGGACAACGTCAGAACGATCACGGGCCAGGATGCCACCCGCCAGGGTATCCTGGACGGGCTGGAGTGGCTGCAAGAGCAGATCCAGGCCGACACCAGCGGCAATGCCACGGCCATCGTCTACTACACGGGACACGGTTGGTGCCAGGGGCAATCCGTACCGTCCGAGTTCTACCTTATCCCCTACGACGTGAGGGAAGGCAAGATCAGGTCACGCGCCCTGCGGGCCACAGACTTCGCCGAAGCGGTGGGCGAACTGAAACCTCGCCGCCTGTTGGTGGTGCTCGACTGTTGCCACGCCGGCGGGATGGGTGTGAAAGGGTTGCCGCTGCCGGCCGGGTACATCGAGGCGGCCATAGCGCCCTCGCTGCTGATGGAGGGAGAGAAATCCGTCGGGCCAGGGGCAAAAGGACTGGAGACGTTGGCGTTGGGAAGTGGCCGCGCCGTGCTCAGTTCCTCGACCGGGGAGCAGAGTTCCTACATACGCCAGGATCGTAAGATGAGCATTTTCACCTATCACCTGATCGAGGCGCTCACCGGCCACGCGCAGCCGCAGGAGGGAGCGACCGAGGTGCTCGTCTCCGACGTGATGGGCCACGTCTGGCGGCGCGTGCCGCGGAGCGCCAGGGTCCTGGGAGTAGAGCAAGTACCGGATTTCCAGGTCAGCGGCAACTTTCCCGTCGCGCTGCTGCTGGGCGGCAAAGGTCTGAGCAAGGGACAGCCAGCGCCCGATCCACTGGAAACTCTCATTGCCACGACGCCCCGCCCCGTCTACCAGGCCACGTTGATGGGCAACGGCGCTATCGCCCAGGGTGAAGGAGCGGTGGCGGCAGGGGCGGGCGGGGTGGCCATCGGCGGCAGCGTGCAGGGCAGCGTCATCGTCACTGGCGATGGCACGGGAGCACCATCTGGGCTGTCGCCTGGCCTGGCGAAAGGAAGACGAAAGGAAAAAGGACAGATTGGGAGGTTTGGATTCGAAAGCTGACGCCAGATGACCCGCATTTGGCACGCTTCATCCACCCCGTTGATGGGGAAGATAACCGGAAACCGGACTGCCGTTCGATCTGTCAATAGGAGTGGGCGCCTTGGGGAACGGGCTACTCTCAAAAACGAGGCGTCTACCTCAGTGATAGTATGCTTGGGGCTGACCTCTTCCCTGCCCAACGCATTCCTCTGCTAGCCAGTAGTAGCCGTGATGCAGGCCACTCAGCACCGGGCGAGATGAGAGCTTCCCATTGACCGGCGGTGTTTCTAACCGCTCTGGTCGGCATGGAATGCCCTGCTCAATGCCCTGGTGCGGTCGGGCACGGTTGAAGTAGGCCATATACTCCTTCACCACTCGGTACAGATGCCGTTCGCTGAGAATCAGGATGAGGTCGAGGCACTCTAGTTCTCCGCGAATGCGCTCTACTCCCCAAGTGAGATTCTCCTTGACTATTCGCTTGATCAACGCCACAATGTCGTCTATCAACGGCGGTCGGCCTTGCTTTCGCTTGGACTTGGACTTGTGCTTCCACACCCGCCGAAACAAGTCGCGATGCCAGCGCAAGACGGTGTCAGGCTGGACGATGACCAATGCTTGCCTCCACGTGCGCAACTTGCTTGCCCAAAGCACGAACAGCGCCCGGTCGCGCCAGGTGAGTTTCGGACGTTTGGTTTGGCGCTCAAGCACGATCAGTTGCTGACGCAGGAGAGCGTTTTCCAGCACCAGTTCCGACTTGCTGCGGGTCAGGTCCAGAGCTGTGTTCAGGATCAGAGTGTGATTGTTGGGTTTTGTCCATTGGCGGAAGCGCCGCTTGACAATCTGGCAGAGAAGCTGTACACTTTGTCGGAGAAAGCTCATGGCCTACCTTTCCGGTTAGGATTTCGAGGCCATGATTCTATCACAGAATGGGGTTGTTGCACACAGTTCTAGAACGGATGTGCTTTTCGGCCAGGACAGGGGATACCAGTCGAGGTTACCAGCGGGAAGTGCAGGAAGTATAGCAAGGTAGAATTTGCCACGCTGTGTGCGTGCGCACAAAACCCCCAGCACGAAGGCTGGGGATTCTGTTCACTCCAGGAGTTACCGCTTGAGCGTCTCCACTGTCACAGCGGCACAGCCTCGGACGTCAGATCCCACGCACAATTGGTCAGGTGATGGGCCGCCAGCAAAGGCTACAACAACGACGCCTGTACAACAACGTCCGGTGGACCCTGAGAAGGTTCCTCCTGATCTGGGGTGCTTGTCAGCAGGCCCACCAGCCGGGTTGCCTTGTCCCGCAGCACCACGAACCGGCGTCTGAGGGCTTCCCGCGATTGCCCCTGCACCGCCGCATAGAATGGGTCCGTGGGGCCGGGCCGCAGACCATCCACGTTGACCAGCCTGAGCAACGGCGCAAAGGGGTAACCGTGACGCCTGAGCCCGGTCACTGCTTCCTCGGTGAAGGCTACAGGCAATGCTTCTTCCGCGAACAATTCGGGCTGCTGCCCCAATGCCAGTTCCACCAACGCCGCCCGGAGTAGTGTCTGGCGGGCCTGCTCCTCCAGCGCCAGGCGCTCCGCCCGCTGCCGGACCGCCACCACCTGCATCTGTTGCTGCAACAGTGCCGCGTGCTCTCGCTCAAAGTCATCACGTGCTGCTGCTATGGCCTCTTCCGACCAGGCGACGCTCGGCTTCGCAGCATAGGCCACTTCAAGGTCCGTCACCCGCTCGATTCGCTGCGGGCGGCTCCCGGTGTCGAGGGCGTAGTAGGCACAAAGGGGCAGTGGCCCTTCTGCCTGGCAACGCAGTATAGGCCCTGCAGAGTCCACGGCCGGCTCCGGCACGGCCCTCAGCAATCCTGTCAGCAACTCGTTCCCATACGTGAGTAGCCGCAAGGTGTTGGGATGAGCGTCAAACAGGGCCGCGTCGAAAGTCACGGCTATATCGTCCTCGCCGGTGCGCAGCCAGTAGGCCCGCTCAAATTCGGGATGAGGTTGGAAACGCCCGGCCGAAGAGGGGGACTGCGTGAGCGTGAGTACCCGCTTCAGGTCGTCCAGAGTGACGGGTGAAGCGGCCTCCAGCAGCGGTTCGCCAGCGACGAGGTATCGATCCAGGTCGAACCCCTCGACCTGGCGGGCGTCTGACGCCTCCCGCAGTTGGTCCAACTCTCGCGCCAAAACCCGCTCTCGCTCGGCCCCTGGTGTCATGGCCACCGTCTGGATGGCCCGGCCCATCCAGGCCAGGATCGGCTGCAATTCGCCGACGATCTCTTCGAACCACCCGATGCGGTCCTCCAGCGCCTGGTAGACCCTGGCCTCGACGGTGTCTTCGTAGAAGTAGTGGCGGATCCAGACCTCGCCGTGCACCTGACCGATGCGGTCAATGCGGCCGATGCGCTGTTCTACCCGCATGGGGTTCCAGGGCATGTCGTAGTTGATGAGCACGCCGCAGGTCTGCAGGTTCAGCCCCTCGCTGGCTGCCTCGGTGCCGAGCAATATCTTGATCGCTTCGCCCTGCTGGAAGGCGTTCTTGATTGCCTCTTTGGTGGTCGTCACCCAGGCGATGCCGTTCCATACCTCGCCGCCCCGCCCGCTGTAGCAGGCCACCTGCCCCCCGTAGACCTGTCGCAGTTGCTCACGTAGGAAGTCCATCGTGTCGGTGTACTGGGTGAAGATGATGACCGTGTCTCGCTGCCTAAAGATCTCGTCCAAATCGGCCAGCAGCCGCTCCACTTTGGAGTCGTTGCCGCTGAGCCGGCCGAGTTCGGCCAGGAAGTCCTCGACGTACTCAATCTCGTCTCGAAAGCGGGAGCGGCCTTCCTCGTCCAGCAGTTCGGTGACGTCGGCGCTCAGGTCTTCCTGCTCCAGGTCATCCTCGTCCAGGCCAGCCGGCGTACCCGCCACAGCACGGCCCCGCAGGAAGTCCAGGCGGCGCTCCAGGCTGCGACGCACGGCGTAGAAACTACTGGTCAGCCGGCGGCGGTAGACGGTCATGACGAACCCCAACCCCTTGCGCTCCTCCTCGTACTTGCGGTAGAACTGGCTGATGTATTCCTCGATGCGACGGTACAGGTTCTGCTCCTCGTCCCGCATCGAGATCCAGACTGGCCTGGGGTCACGGCGGGGTATGGTGGCTTTGATGATGCCTTGCCGTGCGTACTCCCGGAGCAAACGGCGGGTGCTGCGGAAGAGATAGCGGCGCAGCGGTGTGTGCCGCCGGGCCATCTCCACTGCCAGGGAGCAGGTCTGCGGCGACAGGTTCTTGAGACTGGTACCCTGGGTTGAAGCCAGCAGCTTGAGGCGCTGCCAATCAACCAGGCCAAGTTGGGCCTCTGCTTGCCGGGCGAAGGCGGGGTCGAGTTCGCCACCTGTCTCCAGGAAGTCGCGCACCATGCCGAAGACAAAGTCCCAGTCCGCGTCATCGTCAGGCCGGCGCAGTTCGCGGAAGAAGCGCAGGAAGTTGCTGTCGTTGGCGCCCCAGCGGCCGCCCAGGCCGAGTACCCGCAGCAGGTCCCACACCTCCAGCGGGTGCACCTGCATAGGGGTGGCGGTCATCAGAAGCAAGCCCTGGGTGCGATCCTTCAGCCCGGTCAGCAGTTCGAGCAACCGATTGGGCCGGTAGCGGTTAGTCAGAAAGTCCTTGCGACGGGCGTGGTGTGCCTCGTCCACGATGACCAGGTCCCACCGGCGGGCCGCCAAGAGATCCGGCTGGCGCTCGCGCCGTTTGGCCAATTGACTGGAGGCAATGAAGATGTCCTCAGCGTCCCAGGGATTCGGAACATCCGGTGTGTGCTCCTGGCCGAACACGTCGCGGAAGGTGTGGCCATCGAAGAAGAGGACGTTGAGGGCGAACTTTTCGTACAGTTCCTCCTGCCACTGGCGGCAGACGGATTTTGGGGCCAGGATCAGGCAGCGGCGGACGCGGCCCGAGAGGATGAGTTGGCGCAACACCAGCCCGGCTTCGATGGTCTTGCCCAGTCCGACCTCGTCGCAGAGCAGGAAACGCTCTGGGAAGCGGGCGACGATGGTGCTGGCGATGCAGGCCTGATGGGGCCACGGGGTGAGGGCACTGGTGGCCGCGCCCAGCCAGCGAGCGTTGAGGAGGCGAGGGGCATCGCGCAGGAATTGGAAGAGGACGCGCTCGCGCTGGAGTTCGTCTGTGGTGACAAAGCGCTCTCCAGTCTCGACCACCGCCTTCTCTTCCGGCTCTCGCTCCAGCGGGTCCCGCGTGGGCGCCTCGGACGGGCGGTATCTCAGCAACCGCCGCCGCGCCGCCTCGGGCACCTCCAGCGCGATCCAGCCCGGCTCCTGGACGTTCCACAGCCGCTCGAAGCGGAGGGCGACCTGGGACAGCCACGGCCGGCTGCCGTCCCAGGAGCGAAAGACCATAAACTGTTCATAGTTGCGCTGCCAGCCGGCGGCCGATTCGTTGACGCTGCCGCTGAAGGCAATTTGATCACCGTAGCGGTCAGTGAAGAGACCCTCTTTGGGGTGGTAGTAATCCTGGGCCTGGGATGCGGGAAGGGGGCGTCCGTCCAGCCCTTTGGGGAGCACGACGCGGATTTGGAGGCGGCCGGCGGCGACCATCCAGGCCAGCACCTCCAGGCGGCGGCGCATGACTTCTTCTGCTGGCTCGCTAAGGGCGGCGACCAGCCGCCCGGCCACGACGTCGTCCAGCGCCTGCCCGCGCTCGATGGCGCGAACGTCGGTCTCGCTCAGTTGGGCGCCGACGAGGAGGCGCATGCTGCCGCCGTGGGCGACGAGCCGAGCCACGCCGGCGGCCGCCACGGCCAGGGCGCTGCTGGCGAAGAAGCCGGCCGTGCGGTCGTAGCGGATACTGCACGAGAGGGCCGGGATGTAGAAGTCGTGCAGCCGGTCGTCGGCCGGGCCGTAGGAGATCTGGAAGTCGTGGTCGCGGAGTCTCATTTAGACGCCGCCCGCCTGGATGTCCAAACCTAACTGCTGCATAGTCACCTCCGGCTCCTCCCCCACCGGCACCGTCAAATCCTCGAAGAATGCCAGGCGCATGCGGTCCAGCACTTCCGCCTCGGGGCGGATGAACTTTCCCTTGACCTGGGTGCGGGGGATGGCGTTAAGCATTGCCTGCAGGCAAGCCTTGAACGTGCCGTCGGTCAGCAGGCCGGTGCGCTTGAGGAAGGCCTCACACGCCAGCGCACCGTCTTCTTCGTAGATGAGCATCCCAGCGTGGGCGGCGTCCAGGAGTGTGTCGAAGACGTCCGCCTCGGGGTCGGCCAAGCCCTTGCGGCGGCGCTGCTTGGGCCCTTGCAGGACGACGAAACTACCCTTCTTGCTGATGACCCGCTTGCGCCGCACCAGGTCCGCCTCGACGTCCAGCCCCAGCGCCAGCGCTAACTTGCGCGCCTCGTCGGCGGGGAACTGTTCGGCCTTGAAGGCATCCCAGGCCATCAGGTACCAGTCAGTGACGGGATCGAACTGGATCTCGCGGCCCAGCAGGAGGCCGCGCTTGCGCAGCGCGATGACCTCCTCGCGGGCCAAGTCGAGCGCGGTTTCGGGGCGCAATGGTTTGGGTTGGCCCGTCAGCTCGTCCACCTCGAGATGACGGAGAGGACGGGGCCGAAGGTGCTGATGTAGAGGTCTACGCCGCCGACCCCCTGGGCGGCGAACTGGGCCGCCTTCTCCCGCGCCACCCGCCGCACCCGTGGCTGCAGATCATCCCACCAGACGGAGCCCTCGCCCCCCGTCCCCCTCTCCCAAGTTTGGGAGAGGGGGTGCCCCGCAGGGGTGGGGGTGAGGGCTCTCTTGCGGCAGACGAGCAGGATGGTGCTGGCGGCGGCGTTCTTCTTCGCCTGGTGCAGCGAGTGCTCGGATTCGGTGTGGACGGGCCAGGAGGCTTTGATGGTGAAACCAGCACCGATGAGGGCCGCCCCCAGCGTGTCCCAGGCCTCCACCCGCTTGTGGGTGAACATGACAGTGAGGATGCCGTCGTCGCGCAGGGTGCGGTGCATCTCGCGGAAGCAGGCGGCCATCTTGCGCTCGTAGTCCTTTTCGGCCAGGGCCTTTACCCCTCTCCCCCGGCCCCTCTCCCCTCCAGGGGAGAGGGGAGAGAAGCGGGCCGGATTGGCCACCGCCTCGTCGTCCTTGTTGGTCAGTGCATCGCGGAAGAAGTTGGGGTACAGGTGGCCCACGCTGCGTTTGAGCCAGACGTAGAAAAAGTCGCTCAGTTCGGCGTACATGACGTTGTCGTAGTAGGGTGGGTCCACGCAGATGAGGTGGACGGAGCTGCTCTCGACCTGGCTGAGGTCGGTGGCCGAACCTTGCCAGACTTGCAGGCGTTCGACGGGCGACCCGCCGTCGCTGCCCCACAGGGGAAGTTGAGCTGAAACGGCTAATTTGGCCAGGCCTTTGTAGGCATCAAGGACTTGACTAATTGCCCAAGGCAGTAAGTTAGCAGCAGAGTCGAATTCTGCGTGCACCCAGGTCATGGCGAAATTGTGCTTGGTGAACGCATGGGCCACTACCTGCCGTGATGGGTGCCATGCTGCTTGTACACAATTGTAGTCTGTTGCCTTATCCAACGCTATGCCCAAGTATGTCTGCACCGCTGCCGCCTGTTCCTCGTCCATCTCCCGCCGCATTTCCGAGCCCACCTCCCGCAGCGTCTCCAGGAAGGTGAGCAAGGAGAGGAGTTGGCGGGGGGAGAAGAAGTCATCCCATCGGTATATGCCGTAGAGACGGTGACCACGGTCGTAGTTAGACACTTCGGAAATCGCCTCGGTCGGCACCAGCCCGGCCGCCTCCCAGCGGGGCAGGTTGCGGGCCAGGACGGCCTCGGCGCGGCGGACGGCGGCCAGGTCTTCCTCCGCCGGGGGGCGGAAGTCGAAACCACCGGGGCGCTTGACGGCCACGGCGTAGAGCATCTGCCCCATGCGGCCGGCCTGCGCCTCCCGCTTGATGTAGTCGCCGCCAATCGGCTCGCCGGTCCAGGGTGAGCGTCCCACCCCCCGCCGGACCGTGCCCTCGTCCGGGTCAAACCCCTCCCCTGTCTCCCCTCCCCTCGTAGGGGAGGGGCCGGGGGTGGGGTGCACAATCTCGAAGCGGGGCTCGTCCCAGGCGGGGTTGGTCAGGAGGCGCACGGCTATGGGCTCGCCTTTCTTGCTCAGCCACCAGTTGGGGGAGAGGGGCACCGGCTTGCCGGTAGTGGGGCAGGCCACCGTGCGCGCCCAGAGGTAGGCGAAGATGCTCTCGCCGGGTTGGCGGGGGAAAAAGTCGGCCAGCCGCTTCTCCACCCGCTCGGCCCACACGTCGCCCCACCTGCGGATGTCCTCGGCCAGGGTCGGGCCGAAGCGGGCCGGGTACTCCAGCGTGGCTTTGAGGATGACCGATGCGACCGGGTTCAGTTCACCGGCCAGAGCGGTGAAGCCGTAGCGCAGTGCTTCGAAGGGGATGGAGCCGCCGCCGGCCATGGGGTCCATCACCGTGATCTCGCGGGTGCCCCAGGTCTGCTCCAGCAGGTCGAGCATCGTCTCCAGGTCTTCCTGGGAGGGGTTGACGGTGAAGGCACGCGGAGCACCACCGTAGGGATGCTCCTTGAGTTTGATGCCTCGCTGCTTGGCCCACTGGATGAGTTTGCGGCCGGCCACCGGGTCGCCCAGGATGCCCAGGAAGCGCAGGAACCAGGCGCGGTAGGTCTCCTCGGTGGGGAACCTGGCCTGCAGGGAGGCCGCCCAGTTGGGGGACCACTGCGGAAGGAGGCTGGCCAGGATGGCGGCACGGCTGACCGTCAGCGGCCGGCGCGCCCACCAGACGTGCAGAAAGTACAGCGGTGGCAAGGCGCTGCTGGCGCCGCGTTCGCGCAGGCTCTCCGCGCCGACGGTCTCGAAGGGGAGCCAGGATTCGATGAGGGTGGGGGGGGAAGTCGAGGTCATCTGTGCCTCCGTTTAGTCGGATGGTTGGAGTGTCGCAAGTAGAACTGGCGTCACCGGGTCATAGGCGAGGGAGACTTGGTACAGTGCCAATAAGCCATCCCCTCGCGCCTCAGTGTAGATCAACGTTCTGTCGTCTAGCCAGCGCGCACTCGCAACCACGTTGCCGTTTCTTGTCAGCCGCCGTACCAGTGGTCTATCAGTCCGGGCCACAAACAGCTCCACTGCATTTCCTTTTTCATCCCGTTGCTCACCCAAGAAGGCTAACCACTCACTGTCTGCCGCCCATTGGGGCGGCACCTGGAGATGAATCTGAAAGACCGTTCCCAATTGGCTGTCTCCGCTGTGGTAAGTGAGATCAAGCACATGCCCATCCGGCTCCAACACACGCAGGCTCCGTTCATCGTTCGGCGTGACCGCAAAGAAGGCCAGCCGCTCGTCTATCGGCGAGGGCACTGCCCACCATTCATCGTAATCGTCCGATTGGGTCAGGTTGACGGGCGTTGCCTCGGGTACGGTTACGTCCAGACTGAACACGTCGCTCGTATTGCCGCCGGAGGATTGAGCGAAATAGACCGTGCTTGATTGCTGCGTTGAGGCGAATATCTCAAACGGAATCTGTGTGGGGTTGGTGTCAGTGACGAGGGCCTCAGCCGGGCTGTCCGACTTGCGCCCGAACAGCGGCTTTGACACGAACGTCAACCCCATGCAGAGTAGTATGATGAATAGGACAGCCAAGGGTAACGTGTACGAGTGCAAGCCCCACCAAACCTTGTCGAAAACGCCGATCATTGGCGTTGCGGCAGGCTTCCGGGGGCTATCGGATGGTTGCTGGGAGCTCATCCATCATTTCCTGAACTGCCGGCGGTAGACCTAATCAAGTCCTTGGCTCTCGACAATCCGCATTTTCAGACTCTCTATCGTACTCACTACCTGCTGGCGGCCGGGGACATCAGGCGATATCTGACCCACAGTTACGGTTAGACCATTGAGTATCGTCTGGGCTTGGTTGTAGTCAGCCTGATTAACCAGATTTCTCGCCTGCTCCAAATGCATCCCTATCTGTATTCCTGTCTCAAAGCCAGGCAGGTATCGAGTAGTCTCCTCGTCTCCGCTATAAGCCGGTACACCAGGCAGTTGACCAGACATCATGAAAACCGTAGGCACACCCACGCTCAGGATTTTTTGAAGCCAGCGGATGCCCCCTTTCATCGCACACCTCCTTTGGTTACTTGTTTGTCACGACTCACTGATCGTGGCATTTACCACTGTGGATTCTGGTTGAGTCTTTTCTTTGTCAGTTTCCTCTGATTTGTAGCTAAAGATCAAATCTCCCTGGATACGGTCGTGCTCTCTAAAGAAGGCAGATGTTTTTTTCCACAGAATACGCTCCTTTGTATACGTTTTGGGGCGTTTGAGCCCCAGTCTCTCGCGAAGGTGCCCCCTGTAGAGCACAAATGCGGTACGAATGGTGAAGCCCCAACTAAGCGCTCCTTGGATAGATAACAGATAGAAACCAAAGGCTACGGTTGTCGCTAGTCCTAGTTGGAAGAGGACCGGCCCCCATTGAAATCCATAGAGTAGCACTTCCACGTATGCCAACTCTACGCCGAAGAGCAGCGTGAGAACCGTCATATTCAGCAAAAAGTCAAAGGTGGCCTTCTCTTTTTCGATAAAGGGAGCGTAGCCCTCCTGTGTTAGGACGGGTGTCAGATATGGCCAGAGAGTCACCGAATCCATCTCATATAAGTGCCCAGAGTACTCTTCAGCCGCTGCAATCACGTTACCCAACCGAGTGGGTAACGTGCGCCAGGTTTGATGTTGCGGATGCATCCAGGCCAGTTCAGCAGCTAGCAAGTTCCGTTCAAGTTCGCACCGCTGTCGTTCAACCTTAGCTCGTTCCCTGTCTTGAGGGGAAGTGGGATTCTCTTCCCGTTTTCGCCACATCTGGATATCGGCATTGAGCAGCTTTACCTTGGATTGCAGGTACTCGATTCGTCGCAGGTTCGACAGGCGCAAACGCCTTCCCAATGAGAAAGCAAGTAGCGGATATCCCTCGAATAGCCGAATGATCGAGATATTCAACACAGCCAGAGAGTATCCGATCAGCAAAACGGCAACAACGGCGAGACTGCCCCAGAAGAAAGATGAACTGTAACACTGCAAAGTGTCATAGACTTCAGTTCCTCTAAGCTGAGGCAGCACGAAAATGGCGTTCAGCGTCACAAACACAGCAGCTGGCAAGATGGCCGACAACCGCAGTGCCTGGAGCAACAGTGCTAACAGATCTGAAATCGCTTTGACAAATGTTGTCACAGATTTGACCCCCACATTCTACCCTTATTCCCCAGCCAACAGAATCCGCAGCGCCCGCTGGGCGTTAGCGGCGCTCGCCCCGGCGGTGCATTTGCTGAACCAGACGTGTCAAACTGCTCAATCTCGCAGTCTCATGAGCTGGAGCAGCCGCTGGTCTGAAGTGACAAGATCGCCCTCCTCCCGGCTGAAGGCGGTCGCTGCGTGAACGGCATCGGGCCATTCTATTGGCTGCACACTGCCGTCAGGCATCGGGACCTCCGGCGGCACCTGACCGAACACCGGGATCAAATCCTCATCCATGGGTTCGACTGAGAACCAATCCGGGGGCTCCTGGAGGAGAGCGGCCAGTTGATGCGGCTGAAAGCGTCCCGCCACAATCTCGTCCCATTTGTGCGCCAACTCAACAAAGGCCATCGCTGAGGCCGCCACTATGTAGCGTCCATTTCCATGCACAATGCGGTTGATCTGCCGGGCGGTTTCTGGTGGAAGAAAGCGGCTGGTCTGGAATTGTGGTGTGATGCGATCCTCAGCCTGAAAGTATTGGGCCAACACATCGGCCAGTGCGCCCGTGTCCAACACCAGGTCAGTCATTGGCACACACCTCTCCGTACCAGGCTTCCATCTCGGCGTAGAGTTCGTCCTCCCACCAGGTCTGCTCTGATGGACGCAGGGTTAAACGCCGTACTGCCTGATCAGGGGGCAACCTCTGTCCGCACACCGCCGGCCACAGACCTGTCACGACGTGCGAGTCGGAGCGCGCAAAGAGCGCCCGGTTCAGACAATCTACGTCTAACGGAGCTATGTAGAGGCATCCCATTTCCGTTACCGTCTGCCAGCCATTCAGAAACCTGGCCCAATCCAGACGGCGCCTGCGCTTGACGATGGAAGCGGCTACCTGGAGTGGCTCCATCACGGTGCACAAGAGTAACGCCCCTGCACGCTCGTAAACCTTTGAATTCTGCACCAGACGTTCTACGTCAGCATGGGAAAGCAGTCTGGTTCTCATGAGCATTATCCCTCCCCCAGCAAATCTGTCCGAACGGGAGGCAGTGGTTCCAGATCGTATTCTTCCGCAGGCTCGCTGGGGATCTCGGACTCGTAAATGGCGCGCACCTGATCGGCGTGAATCGTCTCCCATCCCTCCCGCACAGCCCGTTCCAGCACCAGCCGCAGCAGCGTCAGCATGGGGCCAGGTACACCGCCGGAGAGCCGTAGGGCTTCAACCACTGCCTCCTGGTCGAAGGGATGCAATTGCCCTCGTTGGTCAGGCGGGGTGCGAAAGTAATCCAGGTAGGCCAATACAAGGGGGACGGCTGTTGCCTCGGCGTCCAACGGGCGGAAGTAAATGGTGTATGCCTGGGCCGCCCCACCGCTGACGGCGCACACCCGGTCCAGACCGGCGGCCTTCCAGTGGGGTGTCCAGAGTTCCTGTATATAGGGGTGAATGGTCAATAGCAGACCGTAGAAGTGGGTATAGACGCTCTGAAAAGGGCCGTCTATGAAAAAGCGGCGCAGGTCGTCTACGAACGCACGCCGTTCCTGGCGGTTCTGGGGCACGACGATCTTTTCTACCTCATCCACTAACAACAACGTCTGGTAGATTTCAGCCGCCCGGAAGAGCCGCACCAGATCGTCAAAGACCAAAAAGTGTCCCTCCCGTCGCCAGCGGTAATCACTCTGTCGGGTGAGGAATTGCCGCTCCCAAACATCAGAGGCGTACCCATCGCGGGCCAGCGAACGGGCAATCTTTTCGCGCACACCGGCCCGGATCAAAACGCGCTCCACATCTGGATCTAGCATAAACATTGTGTTGATACCCTTCTCCTGTAGCCATTGGTTATCTCCCAGGGTAGGGCCTGGATCCCTCGGGTCAATCTGGGCCAGTATTTCCTCCTGAATCTGTTCAGAGAAGGCGCGCAACCGCCAGATGGCCCAGGCGATACAGTTTCCTGCGTTGAGTGCCTGGGCGATGAGCCGGGTAAACTGCCAGAACTTGCGTGTGCGCCCACCGCCTTCGGGTATCAGATGAGCCGCCAGCAGCATATAAGCCCCACCGGTCAGTTGGTCTCCCAAATCGGCCATAATCCGTCGGCGCTGATAATTGAGAAAGGCTGTTTTGCCGATCCCTCGCCCACGCCGGGTGGCATAATCCATCAATAACGCAATCGGGCGCGGTTCTGGCTGCCCTGGGCGAGGAATCAACAAACGTTCAAACTGTGCCTCTTCGGTCGCTCGCAAATCAGCGCGATAGATTTCGCCGTTGCGCCGGGGGTCGCTACTGTCAGGAACGATGGTGGGCGAATCGGGAAAGGGGTTCTGGGTAAGCCCAAATCGAGCATACGGATTCTCCGCAGCAGGCATTGGCTGGGGACGGCGTAGAAGCGGGTTGCTGATGGTCACGGTAGACTCCTTTCCCTGCCCTGCGGCATGCGGGCCAGGGCGATCAGGGTATGCGGAACGCCTTCCAGGTAGACCGGCCGGCGAAGTTGACCTGCACCACTGCTCTGTTCTTCGCGGATATCTGTCTCGACTGCGACAGACCAGGGGAAGTCGCGGGCTGGCAACTCGCGCACAATCTGTTCCAGAAAATAGTCAAAGCAGAGAGAACTCAGCCGCAACTGACGGCACACCTCATCACGCACATCCAACAGCGAAACATATAGAGTGCCGATGTGTGTCGCATAGTGCCGATGCACTGAAATTAATGTGCTCAGAAACGAATCTCGAACGGCTGTCCACGCCGGCCGGTGTAACCAGAGTGGGTCACCGCCGGGATGTTGAATCCCATTTAGCCTCTCAAATCGTTCCGTCGGAGCCGAAGGGCGAAAGGCGCTGGTGGGGAACAGCAAGCGACCAGCCACCTGGGGATGCCAGTCAGTATAGAAGATCAGTTCCAGTGCTTCCAGCCGGGGACACCACCCCATAAAAGTGCGCAGGTAGATGGGCGGGCGGCTCCCTGAGAAGTCCGGCTGGCTGGAGCCATAGGGCACTCTGTCAAACAGCAATCCCACGCTGGCCTCGCGCATAGCCAGTGTCAGACGTGTCCGGGGACTGTATGAGGCGGGGCTCTGTTTACGGCGGCTACGGGGCTTGAGGGCGCTCAACCGCTCCCAGGCTCGCTGCACGGCAGATAGCCAGTCTTCGTCGCAGATGGGAAAGGCATTAAGGCTGGCATCTCTCGCCCGTTGCGCTGCCGCCAGCGTTTGTTCGCGCAATGCATCGTCCCAGTGGTTGTTATCCCAACTTCGCGACGATGGTCGCCAGTCAGCAAGAGGTGCAGGCAGAATGATCTCTCCTTGTCCCTCTGGGTTGATCTGCCATAGGCGGGCAATGAACCAACCGGGGATGACGTAAACTTGCTGCATCTTAGCAGTCAACAAGCGACGAAAGGCACGGGCATCCTGGCGCGAGAAGGTCAGCGCCCGTTGGCCGTCGGGTGTGATCACGTGCGGGGCAGTACTTAGCCCTTCTGTGGTTCCCCGGCGCGGCTGTAGCCAGTCAAAGTAACGCAGTTCGCGCATCAGCCGCTCCACGGTACGCGGACTTTGGCGCAGCACCAGACGCATCTTTTGCAGGCGCTGTCCTAACTCACGTTGGAGCAAGGATACGGTCACCGCCCCGTGTTCTATAGCCAAAGCCAGGGCCTCAGCGTACAGAGTTAAGTCAGTGAACAGGCCAACTTCACGGCTGCGCGGAGCAGGCCACTCTACAACCATCTGGTTACCCCTTGAGGTTGGCGAAAGGCGGGAATCTTTACTCATCGCTCAACAAAATCCGTAGCGCCTTTTGCGCCTGGGACGCGCTCGCTCCAGCGGTGCATTTGCTGAACCAGTAGTACGCCTCCTCGGACGGCATGGCCCGCAATGCGCCGGAGATAGCCTCAATTCGGTCCATTCGGCTCAGCGGCTTGACCGCCAGGAAGAGAAGCCCTAAGCGCAGGCCGGTCTCCTCGTCCAGTCGGAAGGGCTTTTTCCGCTCCCGTGAGAGGTCCGTGGCCCTGTAGCCCGCCTTGCGCAGCGCTTCCAGCACGTGGTCGGCCACAGCCCGTAGCGGGTCGCCGGCGAGCGACACCAACTGCAGGGGCTTTGTTGGGGGAGCATTAGACTCCCGCCCGGCGTTGGCGGCCACTGGCCACTGGTAGAGCGCCAGGCCGTAGTCGCCGCCACCGTGGGGCGCCACACGCAGTTCGAAGGGCTTTTCGGGGTCGTAGACCGGTGCATCCGGCCGCACGGTGTAGGTTACCCTGGGCGGCGGTAGTGCTTCCCCCGCTATCACCTCATCGGGCACGTTGAACAGGCTCATACGGCCGCGTATGGAGATCGGCTGGGGCAACCGTTGGGGGTGCTCCAGCCGCCAACCAAACATCGGGCCGGGAAAGTCGCGCTGGGACAGGTGCTGATCGCGCAGAGTCTCCCACATCGAGTCGTCCAGCGCCAAAACGTCTACCAGTTCCACCGTGCCGACCAGCGCGCCGCGTACCACTCTTGCCGGATCCAGACCATAAGCCAGACATGCCTCTTCCCGCACCGTCTGACTGGCGTGGATGGCAATGCGGCCGCGGTGATTCGTCTTCCAGGTGCGCAACTCGATGGTCTTGCGCCCCCGGAGGATGAGTTCAGCCCAGGGTTGGCGGATGCTGAGTGCTTTCACGATTCCTGTGCCTCAAACGGTTCGGCGTCCACCACCATGCGCCCAAAGCCCAGCGTGGTGAACACCTCGTGGATGGTCTGGAACTGGTCCGAGCCCACGGCCAGCCCGTCGGGGAAATCGGCCCGCAGCGTGGTCCTGACCAGCAGTTTGCTGGCCTCCTGGCCGAAGGGGTCTGTGACCTGCTTCAACCGTTTGTAGCGGTCCCAGCCACCGGTGAAGGTCACGCTCACAGACTCTTCCTCGCCAAACTCGGCGTTGAAGGATTGCTCGACGTGAAACCGGCCCTTGCCTAGTTGCGGGATGGCCAGCCCCATAGCGCGGGCCTCGGTTGCGCCTTCCCTCCCCTGGCCCTCAATGCGGGCGAACAGCTGGCGCAGGCTGCTCACCCCCTGGTCGGCGCATTGGTCGAGCAATCTCTGAAAGGCTTGGGCCGGCGCGCCCTCCGCGTGCAGTCGAATTGGTGGCGTGATGTCGGGGGCCTCCCGGCCGCAGATGCACTGGCTGATGGGGCGCTGGCAGACGGGGCAGATGCGTTCACGGCCTTCCTCTCTTTCGGCCTCCTCACCTTTGATCTTCAAACCGACCCGTCTGGCCTCCTCAGGTGTGTACAAGAAGGCTTCCTCGCTGATCTGGACGGCCGGCACTGGTGAGGATGCACCGTAGCCCACCTCTCCGACGCTGTCATAGTAGACCCATACGCCCTGGGAGATGCCGTTGCGGATGGTCTTCTTCAGTTGATTCAGGTCCAGCAGAATGCGCAGCCCTAAGCGGCGGGCGAAGGCGCGGCGCAGGTCCTCGGTGGAGATAGTCACCTGACCCGTGTCCCAGGCTTTGGCCCTGACGAAGGCGGCCGGCAGGGTTGGGTCGTCGGCCGTCAGAACCTTCTGCAACTGCTTCAACACCCGCAGCACCACGTTGGTCTGGTCCTGGTTCACCTCGCCCTGGTCCTGAGGCGGCAGGGTCTCCCGGACCAGGTTGCTGTACCGCTGCGGGGCGTCGGCGCTGGGGTAGTAGAGATACTTGTAGGCTTTGGTGATGGCAACCCGCACGTCCAACTCGGCTGCCTCGGCCATCTTCTTCAGCCGCTTGCGCTGCTCCTGGTGAAACTCGCGCAACCGCTCGGCGTCCCCAACGATGCGGCCAATGGCCAGGTAGCGCTGGGCCACCCGTACCACGTTTTCCACCTGGTCCTCGTCCGCCACCAGGAAGAGCACGTTGTTCTTGTAGGTGCGGTAGCCCTCCAGCGATCCGGCGTGGTCGAAGATGCGCTGCACCAGGTCGGGCGGGGCAGCGGCGCCGGCCGTGCTCGTCGCTGCGTCGTAGTGCACGATGGCCAGTTTTGGTTTCTCGGCGTCGTCATCCACGTCGCCCGCCTCGCTGGGAAAGTAGACCGGCTTCAGGTAACCCGTCTTCCACACCTGGCGGATGCGGCGGTCCAGTTCCGCCTTGGCCTTCACCCGACCGACCATCCCCATCTCGTCGGCGATGATTTTGTTCAGCGAAGGCTCGGTTTTGAAGCGGTAGCGACGGCTGTCCCAGTCGAGGAACCAGCCGCTCTCCACCAGCCGCTCGGCAGCCTTGGTCACCATGGCCGGGTCGTCGTCCGGTGTCAGCACGGCCAGGGATAGGTCGGCTGGATCCACCCCCGTGGCTATCCCCTGGGTCAGGCTATGGAGGAAGGCGGTCGTGGCCACGCGGCGGGCGTAAGGGGGCTTCCCCGCCTCGAGCCACGGGGTGTCAATGACCTGCGCGTGAGCCTGGGAGCCGGCGAGTGGGCTGACGATGTCGGCCTCAATGACCTGCTTGAAGGCCGGGCGGTCCAGACGGCTGGTCAGGTCGCTGGCGATGCCCTCCACCCCCAGGTCGAGGTGAAACGGGTGGATCAGGTAGGTATCAGGAGGGCGGGTCTCCCACAGGCGGCGGACGACCATCGCCAGAAGGCGCAACGCGCCCCGCGTCTTCTGGAAGTTGGGGATGGTTGAGGTCTTGCGGTTCAGCGTGGTTAGCAACTCGGGATGGAAGGGGTAGTCCCCGACCATCTCCTCGGCGTACTCAGCACGCAACGCCCGCTGGGGCAGGTTGGCCCCTTGATCAATGACGCGCCGGTAGTAGTCCGCATAAGCCTTGACGGTCTTGCGGGCTCTGTCTCGATGAGTCGTCTTGAACAGGCGATGTGTCACAATGGCCGCGATCTCCGCCTCGCCCGTCGGTGTGATGACCCGCTCCTGGCGCGCCGATAATCGCCTGGCCTCGGCCAGTTCCTGGCGCAGTTCCTCCGTCTCCTTGCCGAAGGCGTCGCGGGAGTCGGCCAGTGTCAGCACCACCACCGTCCGCTCCTTGCTGGCGGCGAATTCGAACAGCGACATGAGGAAGGCCACCGTCTGCTCGGCCAGGTCGGATTTCCCGGTTGCGGTCGGCACGGTCTTGGCGGCGCGGAGGTGGCGGGCCACCTCGTCCAGCATGATGAGCGTCGGGTCATCTCCGACCAGTTTCTCCAGCAAGCCAGTGCCCGGCGCGGAGCGGTCATGGTCGCTGCCCGCGGTGTGGGCGTACCCCGCAGCGCCGCCCAGTTGATACGCCAGTTCGCCCCACAGGGTATAGGTGGTCACATCTCCGTGGTCGAGGCCGTCGCGGGGCTGCAGGTCTGAGCCGACGATGCCGACCACGCGCACCGCGCCACTGGCCGGGATCAGCGGAGCATCAACAAAGGATGGCCCGGGCACATACCCCTTGGCCGCGTGGTAGAGAGCGATCAGGTTGTGGGTCTTGCCACCTCCGAAGGCCGTCTCCAGGCGAATGATGGCGTTATTGGCTGGCTTCGCGCCCGTCAGCCGGCCCAGCGCCTCGTCGAGCAGGAGTTTCAGCCCTTCGGTGGGGTAAGTATTGTCACAGAACGTGGCGGGGTCCTGGTAGACGGGATCAGCCTTGCCCTCTATGACATCTCTCAGGCGGGCGGCGAAGATTTCTTCCCGCAGTTCGCCCTTCAGGACTTCGGATCGCGGTTCACAACTGTCGAAGATTGTCTTCACGGGGATCTCCTCCTAACCGCACAGATCGCAACCTTTCGAGGTGTTCTTGGGCCTCTACCGCGGTAAGTATAGTTCAACCCTGGGCATAAGTCAACAGCCGGTGGACGTCAGGGGTTCGTAGGGCGGCCGCGATGAAGCCCGCCACCGTCAACCGCGAACTGGCGTCTCTTTCGGTCCTCTACCGCCGGGCGGGGGAGATGGGGCAGGTGGAGCGCGATCCCACCCGGTACGGTCAACGGGGTGAAGCAGCAGCCCACGGCGCCGAAGGCCCTGAGCAAGCAGGCCCTGAACCGCATTCTGCGGGAGGCGCGCAAGTGGAGCCGAAGGGATACCGCACTTCTGGAGTTCCTGGCTGCGACCGGGCTGCGGGCCTCAGAGGTGGCCAGTCTGATAATAGGTGACCTGACTTCCTGGGCCACAGCCGGTTGGATACGACGGTGCGGTACAGCCGGCCGAGCGAGGAGGATCTGGCGCAGGCGGCGGAGCGGATGGGGTAGCAGAGAGAAGATGCAATTCACTTCCGAACTAGCCACATCGGCACTCCAGCACATCATCGGAGCGGAGTCGCCCGTGAATGTTCACGGGCAACTCCAATGCAAGTAGTAACTGTCGGTGTCCCATCCTCTCTTTACAGGTAATGCTCTACGCGCTCTTTGTTCCGCCCATTGTCGCCGTGAATCGGGGCCGGAACCACTGTTGCTAGCCCCCCATGCTGAGTTACCCTTTCCCTCCGACGTGTCTGGGGAACCTGAGCCTGCTGGACTTCTTTGTCAGATGTCCGCTGGCCCTGCCGCATCAGGGCTACCAGAACTAGCACTGAAGGTACGGCCAGCAGGCAGGCCACAACCAGAGCCGCCACCGACCAACGCCGGAAACCCTGTGCTTTCTGCTCCTGTTTCGCCAGGTCTACCTCCCACTTCCGCAGGCGGGCCTGCTCTTCGTCGAGATGCGCACGCTCAGTCTGCAGATTCTCTTGCTCCTGGGCCAGGCGGGCCTGCTCCGCCTGGATGGCAGCCAATCGTTCGGCGATGTCGTTCTCTTTCTCGTTTAGCAGATTGGCTTGCTCGATCAGGCGTTCCTTCCACGCCTGTAGGGAAGCCGCTTTCTCTTCCAGTTCAGCCTCGCGCCCGTCGAGTGCATCTTGACGCCGGTTCAGTTCGACCTTGCGCTCCTCAAGTTCGGCCTGATCCTGACCCAGTTCGGCCTCGCGTTCGTCGAGTTCGACCTGACGCTGATCCAGTCCCTCCTGCAAGACAGGAAGGTCTTGGGGGGGATCGGATCCTTCCCCACCTGCCCCCTGTCCTAGGTCGGACCCCTCAACCTGCGCCAGCTCATCGTCTGGCTCATTGGTCGCCGAGGGGAGGATCTGCGGACGGAAGACAGCGATAGCGAGGATACCGCCCAGGAGCACCAGCACAACTGTCAACTTCGTCAGATCTTGCGCTACCATCTTGCCACCTCCTTTCGCGCCGGGAGATATGGGCTACGATGCCACTGCGGTGCCCGGTTCACTCCTATTATAAGGGAATAGCACTTAGATGGCGCTGGCGATTGTTCGTCAGTTTGAGGTCAGAGAGGCGATCTACGGGGGGTAAGAACTTACAAGTGGCCTATGATTTGCTGACGCAGAGTGAGGCGAATCGGCAACTCGGATGACGCGCCAGAGTGGGGATATGTCAGTTTATGACTGTCTGGTGACGAAAGCCGCTCTGTACTGGAGGGGCAAGGGGGAGCCGAGTTACGTTCTGTCATCCGACAGAATCTCGCGAAGAACCAACTTGTATCCAATCCCGCGGACCGTGCGAATGTACTTCGGATGGCTCGGGTTGGGCTCAGTGTCTTCCCTCAGTCGGCGGATGGCCGAGTTGATCGTGTCCTTCTCCATGCGCTTTCTCTGTGTAGGGTGAAGGTCCGAGAGATCCAGATCGAACACGTGCTTTGCGATGGCCGATCGTTCGCAGAGTCGATTGGCGTGGTCATACAGGTACTTGATGAGGCGGAACCCTTGCGGTGTCAGAGTAACCCGTCGCCCTTCAATCCACACCTCTTGATTGTCTACGTCTATCCACAGGCTATTAGCCGCCTGCGGAGGCAGATCCTGAAGGCGATCCTCCCAGGCGACCAGCCGCTGGCATATCATGCCCATAGAGAGGAGAACATGGGTGAAGACAACTGTCTCCTCATTCAAGTACTTCAATTCAGGTTGATAGCCCAGGAAACGCTCCGTGGCGCAGAACAACAGGCCCACCAAGTACGGTTCCATCTCGGAGCCGGCGACATCCGCAGCCTGAGACCGGATCTGGCCGATGACTCGCAGGGCCTTCTCCACCTCTGGCCTTACATCTTTTGTATCAATTTCCTCTCCAAGATGACACGCAGCCAACAAGCGCCTTTCAAGTTCGTGCCGCTCTGCTACATCGGCCCCCGTCAGCATGTCAAACTTGACCGATGCCTCTAACGAAACGAAATCCCGGACTAGCGGCCCCAGGCCGGTCCTCCCAAAGTCCACCACCCACGTCTGCCCTGTTCTATCTACCAGAATACTCGCCCCATCCAGGCGTCCGTGGGTGATCCCGCACAGCGTCGGCGGGCTGGTGGCAATGCGTTCTTCGGACAGGTAGGGCGCGGGGTTGGGATAGGAGAATTCTGTTCCCTCAGGGGGGCGAAAGGTCAACTTGTGGGGCGAGCAATCCAGGCCCTTGATCCCGGCTGCCAGGGCTGCCCGACAGATGCCGTTGACACGCTTGTCCAATTCTGGCTGAGTAAGAGCTTTCTCGTCTGGTCCCAGCCACTCCCGGCAGAAGGTCTCCATCGGCTGCTGTTGCTTTTCCCGTTCCTTCTCGTACCAAGGTCGGAGAGTAACCTGGAACAGGTCCTCTGCTGCTGCCAGAATTCTGTCGGCAGATTGCTGATGATAGAACTCCGTAAGTGTCATGACCTCCTCGA
This sequence comes from uncultured Anaerolineales bacterium, assembly GCA_964412395.1. GTDB lineage: Bacteria > Chloroflexota > Anaerolineae > B4-G1 > B4-G1 > CAYPOY01. Next base: position 34,875 of record CAYPOY010000002.1, read on the forward strand.
TCGCACACCCGCCCAGGCGATACGTTGCGGCTCCGAAATGGATGGTCTCGGCGGACTTTGTCAGGCTGACGGCCCTGTCCCCTGCCTTGTATGGAACAAACGACCTGTAGCGTTCCTCTTCTGCCTGGATTTTGACCCTCTGACCACATGCCAAGATGAATTGCTCCTCAGGCCCTCGGGCCGGGTAGGCGAAGGCAGTGAGGAGGATACACCCCTCACGCCGGGTGAGGATTCGGCCAAAAGTAACCTGGCTGTATTCGTAGAACAACTTCCGGAGCAGATCCTCCAATTCGCCGGCCCGGTCGGGCAGCCACTCTCCGGGTATACCAGGGGAAATCAGGCTCACCAGGTAGGGAGGCATGAGTTCATCTTGCCGTCCCCAGCGCATGCTCAGGTTCCAGTTAATGCGTATGTGTTGGACGAAGGCCCGCTCCACGGCACGTAGCATCGCCTCCGCTCCCTCCTGTTTGGCCAGGAAGTCCACGGCCGGTGGCAGGCCATCCAGGGCTGGGCCAAGGGCTTCCCGCACGTACTCATAGCTGGGATACCTGGTAAGAATGATCTTGGGTAGGGGGTGGTAGGCTTCCTTCTTGGCGAGGGACAGCCCGCTGGTGTCCTTGTCGTCGCTTTCGTCTCTCATGCGAACGTCAACAATCGCGACATGTACCCAAGTATGCTCTAGAAGTTGCTGGGCTTGCTCAAGGGATACAGCTTTGTAGACTTCGTACTCTGCTGCATCAAGGTACTCGGCTCGGGTATCAAGGAAGGCCAGATCATTGTCTACTATAAGCACCCTTCTGTTCATAAAGCTATCACTCCCCCTTTGCGAGTCCCTTGACTTCCTGTAGGACGGGCTGTGACTCTGACTTACCCTGACCAAGCCACAGTTCCGTCGCTGCTTCAATGACCTTCTCCTTACAGCTTTCCTGTCCTTCGGCCGTCGACAGTTCGTCACAGGCAGCCAGCAGGTTGTCAAATCGCCGGGTCTCCAGCAATTCACTATGATACCTGTCCATACGTTTGTTTGCGGTATCCGCTCGCTTGAAGAAGAGAAGGCTCACAGCTTCTGCTATGACACCGGTAATGGCGCTGGGTATGCCGACTCTCAATATGCCCCCTATCGCCAGACCAACGCCAGCGAAGATGATAATGATCCCAGCGGTTGAGACACCAAGGCTGGCCCAATAGTTCACCTTTGCCTGTCGTCGTGCGTCCTCGTAGTCCTCTCTGATCATATCAGAGAGACCATTGAGTGTCTCCAAGAACCTACTCCCAAGCTTCAACACCTTTCGTACCGCTGTCAACAAAGCTTGTGGCCCGTCCTGTTTGGCTACGAAGTCCACGGCTGGCGGCAAGCCCTCCAACTGCGGACCGAGCGCTTCCCGCACAGCGTCGTATGTTGGAAACCTGGTCAGAATGATCTTGGGCACATAAGGTGCCACTCTCTTCGCCAAGTTGAGGCCACTAACATCTTTCTCATCGTCGTCATTTATCAGGCGAATGTCTACGATGGCTAGGTCGACATGTCTCTGCTTGAGAATAGCCCTTGCTTCGCTTGGGTCGAGAGCAGGGATAATCTGATACCCCTCGCGCTCAAGAAACTCCCTCCAGGTTTGCAGAAATTCAGCGTTGTTGTCTACGAAGAGAATCGTTGTCTTTGCCATGACAATGCCTCCTTGGTGTGATCAAGGTGGCCACGGAGGCGGCGTCTTGCCCAGTGTGGCCTGCAATGTGAATAAAATCTCTTCTCTGTCGAGTGACTTTCGAACATAGTCAGTAGCACCAGCCTGGAAAGCCTGGCGAGCTCTCCTCCAGGTAGGTGATGCCGTAGCAACTATGACTCTAGCATTGGGTCGTTGCACCCGAATGCGAGAGACCAGCAGCGGAACATTCTTGACCGCTGTGGCATCTACGATCACGAAATCATAGCTTTGCTGCAAGACAAGTTTGATCGCCTCCCTTTCGTCCCCAGTTTGCAATGAGCCCAGGGGAGTTAAAGCTTCCTCCAGCACTTGGCGCCAGCGATGATCGCGTGTTCCGTTAATCAGGAGAAAACGTCCTTGCCTTGGCATCAGTTTTGTCTGTAACTTTCTAGGCCTCAAGGGGCAGCCAGACGATTATGGTCGTGTCCCCCGAGCCGGGGGAACCTACATAAATGCGCCCACCTTAGGTTTGTAGAATGGTCAGGGCCATTAGTAATCCCATCCCCAACCTCTTGGACTCTTTAATTTGCTCTTTGAAGAGTCTGGGCAGTACGTCATCGGGAATTCCCTTGCCGGTATCGGTGAAGACGATCTCCACGCCACTATTCACCAATCGGGTAGAAATGATGAGTTGCTTATCAATAGTCCCCACCATTGCCTCGACTGCATTGTCCACAAGAATGTCAACGACTCGGCGCAACCACTCTGGGCTAGCTTTGACAGTCACTGCATCGTCCAGCTCAAAGTCAAATCTGTGACGCCCCGACTTGTATGGTTCATTCTCCCACAGCTGACTGATCCGTTCCCGTAACAATCTGTTGACAGACACTGATTCCACACCTTCCTCTTCAGAAAGCGGTGGTGTAATCGGCCTCGCCAGAATCTTCTGGGCCTGCCGCTCAATCTTAGCCAGCCGTTCGTGCACATTCTTGCTTACCTTTGCTCTGCGCAAATCGGAGCGAAGGAGCCCGATCTCATCCCGAATGGTTATGGCACGCCCTTCTACGGCGTGTCGCCAGGCGCTGCTGGCCATTCCCATCCAGGCCAGGGCCGTGCTCGCTCCAACGAGCCCCTTTGTTTGTTTCAACTCCTCATACATTTGCTTCAATTCTTCGTACAGATGGGCATTCTCAATAACCACTGCTGCCTGACCAGCAAAGATGTGCAACAGCCGAGCGTCATCCTCACTGAATGATCTCCCGTCACGTCTGTTGGAAGCCTGGATGACGCCGATGTTCCGATTGCCTGCCGTCAGCTTGACTAACAAAGTGTCGCGTAGGCCTGCCTCTTCGGCCAGTTCTTTCAGTCCCAACTCGGCTACTAAGGGGTACTGCTCAACGCCATTGATAATCAGGTGGTCCTGCGTCTCCCAGACGATACCCGCAGGGCTACCTTGACCTGCGGGAATGCAATACCGTCGGCCAATTTCATCCGGCACGCCATACATCGGTAACTGGCAAACCAGAGCCTCTTCTGACTTATCATAAAGAAGGATCGCGCACATTTGAGCGCCTACCAACTGTGCTATGCTCTCGTTAACCTGCTGGTATACCTCATGGATGCTGACCAGCGAACGAATACTCTGTGAAACGCTGTTCAGACCCTCAAGCTCCTTGACTCGCTGCTGTTCCGCCTGGTATAGACGCGCATTTTTGATGGCAATGGCCGCCTGGGCGGCCAGGGATTCCAGGCAAAGCCGATCACTTTCGTCAAAGGCATTGGCATCCGAGTGCTCTACGTTGATCACGCCGATCATCTCTTCCTCAAGCTTGATCGGCACGGCCAGTTCCGAACGGGTTTCCGAGTCATACTCGATGTAGTCTGGATATTGAGTTACATCATCTACCAGTTGGGACTGCCCAGTCTTGACAGCCCATCCTGTCACACCGATATGCTCGTCTTGTTTCAGGTCGATGTCACCCACTCCCCTTTGCAGGCCAGACAAATGCTCCGGTGGATATGCTGCTTCGAAACTCAGCCTGTTTCTCTCCACTAACGCAAGATGGCTGAAACGAGCCCGCTTACCGTGAGCGCCCGTGATCCGGCACGCTTGCTCCACGATGCGGTCAAGAATCTCATCCGGGGCCAAAGTGCTGGTCACTGCCTTGCCAGCTTCGTAGAGGATTTGCAAAGCGGTGGCTCTCCTTATCGTCTCCTCGTATAGCTGAGCATTGCGGATAGCCACAGCGGCTTGGTAGGCGAAGAGCTCAATGTTAGTGAGTTCCTCGCCTGTAAAGCGATGGCGGGAACGGTAATTAACGAATATCACTCCGACTTTGCGGTCGCCGACCTTGAGTGGAATACTTACCGACGACTTTACGTCTTCCCGCCTGACAAAAGCGCCGCTCACTACTGGATCAGATGGGGCATCTTCAGCCACATACGCTCCGTCGAGTGCTAGAATTCTTCGGATCACTGATTCTCTCACTACCAAGCCAAACTTAAGTACTTCCCCCGTATCTCGCACACCAACCATTGCCGGAGGAAACTCAAATTCATCCCTGATCTGATCATAGGTATAGAGGGTGACAGCGTCACAGTCAAGAGCATCTTGAGTACCTCCCGCAATCGAGTTCAGGGTGCTCCGCAGGTCCTCCAGCACGCTCACTTCGGCCACGACCCTTGCAGTGTCACGCGCTTTGCTCACCTGCTCCAGTAACCTGGCTTTCTTAAGGGCCAGGGTTGCTTGATAGGCGAAGGTCTCCAGTGTCCTTCTGCCCTCATCTGTGAAACTCCGAGGACGATTGTAATTCACATACAGCACACCGAGCTTCTCATCGCCTATTCTCAACGCTATTCCCTGGAAGCTCTTTGCACCAATGCTGTCCAGAAGCTCCAAGGTTAAGGGGCCCATGAAGTCATATTGTGGATCAGAGACATCTGTGACCCCTATCCAACCCTGATCCATCACCGTGTCAGCAGTCCCCCCTTTCTTGGGCTCTCTCTTCCGAAATCTCTCCAGTTCATCTCTATGGATACCATATGCCACTAGTTCTTCTGGGATGAATTGATTACGAATGTTATCATAGGACCAGATTGCTGAGGAGTCTGCCTGCAATACCTCCTTAGCACCTTCCACGATCTGTTGCAGGACTTGCTGCAGGTCAAGAGCCCCAGCCATGGCCTCAGCGGCCTTGCGCATCTGCTCCAGCTTTCGTATTCGCTGGGCTTTGTCGTAGGCAACAGCGGCTTGGTTGGCATAGATCTGCAACGCTGTCTTTTCCGCTTCTGAAAAGAGACGGGGTGCTGTATGGTGGATCCATAACACACCAATGTTCTTCCCTCCATACCCAAGTGGCAAGCACGCCGCGGCCTTGACACCCTGCTCAATCATCTTCGGGTGCACTTCGTTACGTTCAGCAATCGCATCGGAAATGAAGCGAGGTCGTCCGGAGCCCACGACATTCACTGATATTCCATCTGGCCGTATAGACGTGGCCAGCTCGAGGTTCGGCTCGAAACCTACACTGGCGAGGTAGGTTGGGGTTCCATTTTCATCAACTAGAGTGGCACAAGTTCGCCAGCCGTTTACAACATCACATGCCTTCTCAACGATGGTGTGCAAGACCCGCTCTGGATCCTGAGGGGCAATAATGGCACTGCTAGCTTCATATAAGGACTGCAAAAAAGCAAAGGCCCGGGCATTTTCAATGGCGGTGGCAGCATGACTCGCGAAAGCCTCCAGCCGCCGGGCATCGGCAGGAGCAAACTGGCCCGGTCGAGTGCCGTTCACGTTCAGGAAACCCACTACCTGTCCGCGCACGTTGATAGGCGCGCCGACGTAGGAGTGTATCCATTCCCTGCCTTCCAACACCACCCAATCGGGGTCAATGGCCGTGTCCGGGATAATGAGCGTCTCTCTTGTCCGTGCCATTTTCAGCAGACCGGGAACCTCGGCGATCGGATAGGTTCTCTCAGCGACCTGCTCTAATCCCTCATACCCCCGCCAGCGGACTACCCGCGCGATGCTGTTCTCTATCAGCATGATGTTGAAAGCGTCCCCTGCGACGACCCGCTCCACCTGCTCCAAGATGCGATCCAGCACCTCGTCGAGGTCCAGGGTGCTGCTGACGATGGCTGCTGCTTCTTCCAGCGCCTCAGCCATCTCCCGCTGCTCCCGCTCAGCTTGGAAGAGGCGACTGTTCTCTATAGCAATGGCAGCCTGTGCCGCAAACGCCTCGGCCAGTCGGACATGTTCCTCGGTATAGAACCCCGGCTGGTGCTTGTCCAAGGCAATCATTCCGATGAGCCGATCCCCCACCAGCATCGGCGCTCCTAGCCAGCCGTGAATATCGGCCTGAATGTGAGGCTCTTGGGAAAAGCCCTCGTATTCTGCAGGCGCGTCCGAAACGATGAACGGTGCTCGTCGTTGCATGACCACCCGGTTGGGGTTATCGCCATCTATGGGAAAAGAGATACCCAGGATGTCTGGCAGGTTGGGGAAACCGCGTCCACCGATGATCTCCAGGCGGTCGTCCTTCAGCAGTTGCACTGAAGCGCTGTCATAGGGCACTACTTTCTGAAGTTCGCTCAAAATGCGCTCAAAAATCTCCTGCTGGTCGAGGGTGGTGGTAAGAGCCAGTGCCGTCTCCCGCAGGGTCTCGGCCTCCCGCCGTCGCCGGGATTCCGCCTCGAACAGCCGGGCGTTCTTGATGGCCAGGGCAGCCTGATTGGCCAGGAAAGAAAGAAGATCCACCTCGTGTTCGCCAAAGCGATGGGGCACGGTGCTGTGAACGAAAAGGACACCAATTGCCTTTCCCGAGTGCTGAATCGGGATGCCAGCCATGGAGCGCACTCCCATCTCTAGCAAAAAGGCCTTGGCTCGCTTGTGTCGAGTCACATCGGGGATGATCACTGGTTCGTTCTTCGTCATGACAAGGGTAGTAAACCCATCTGGACGAGGTTCCTCGACAATGACAGGTCTCTCAGGAGTCAGCGCAACTCCTCTCTGAATGTAGCATCCTCTCCTCTCATCCCATATCAGAGCTGTGCTTGTCTCTGCCTGAATCAGAGAGGAGGCGCTCTTGGCAATGCGGTCGAGGACCTCCTCCAAGTCTAGAGAGGAATTAAGGACCACGCTTAGATCATAGAGAAGCCTCATCTCCTCAGCACGGCGTCCGGTCTCCTCATAAAGCTGAGCATTTTCCAGAGCAATGGCTGCCTGCCCGGCCAGCAACTGCAAAACCTGCTGTTCGTGCGCACCGAAGGTCTTCTGTCGGGTACTGTAGGCATACAACACACCCAGGTTTTGGGGCTCGCCTGGGATCGGCACGGCGATGAAGGATTTCACGCCAGCCTGGCGTAAGTTCTCATCCACCTCATCAATACGAGCGTCCACATCGGGCAGGACAAAAACTTCGCCGGTTCCTATGATCCGCTTAGTGAGTTCCACATCTCGGAGGTGCCGGCGCCACCTCACTGTCACGTCGCCCAGCGGGACTACAGGCTCGTACCACACCTGGCCCGTCGCCGGGTTTACCCGGGCTACAGCGCAGGCCTCGGCCCCTGCCAGTTTCGGCACGGCCTCAGCGATCACTTCCAGCGTTTTTTCTACATCCAGCTCGCTGAGCATAGCCTTGCTAATCTCCAGCGTAGCGGAAAGCAAGTCCCGCTCCCGACGCAATCGCGCCTGCTCCGCTGCCATGCGAATGGTCATCCCCAGTTCATCCAGGTTAAGGGGCTTTGCCAGGTACCGGTATGCCCCGGCTCGCAGCGCTTCCAAAGCCCGCTCCATCCCCCAGCCGGTGAAGATAATCACTTCGGTTTCCGGCCAACGCTCCTTGATCTCTCGCAGAAGTGCGATGCCCGCATACTCCGGCTCCTCCTCCGGTGCTGGAGCCAGAAGGTCATCAATAAGGGCCACGTCGTATGGTCGCTCAACTTGTGCAAGCAGGCTTCGTGCCTCCTGGAGATCAGCGGCAGAGTCCACTTCATATCTATGCTCGCGCCGCAGATGCTTCGCCAGCGGGTCACGCAAACTAATCTCGTCCTCTACCAACAGCACCCGCAATGGATAGTTAGTTACTGGTTGCTCCATCTCTACCCTCCGCTAGCACGATGGTCGTGCCCTGGCGTTTCAGAGCCCGGCAACTCGATCAAGAAGGTGGTCCCAAGGGGTATCACGCTCCGTTCTACAGCGATTCGTCCCCCCATAGACTCCGCGATGCTACGAGCGACGAACAGACCCAGCCCGGTTCCTCCTGGCCGGGTGGAGAAACCCAGGGCGAAGATGCTCTCCCATAGTTGCCGGTGGATGCCAGGACCGGTGTCTATGAAGCGCACCTTGATCGGACAGACGGTGTCCTCCGGCTCCCATGAACTGGTGACCTCCAGCGCCCCCCAGCCGTCGGAGAACCGTTCCATCTTCTGCGCCACCTGCTGAACAGCGTTCAGCATCACATTGGAGAAGGTCTGTTGCAGCCGCGCAGCGCTGCCTATCGTTTTGGGCAGGTCTGGAGCCAGTTTGGTGGTGATGCGCACCTTGTGCTTCTGGGCGGTGGGACGAAGCAGCAATTCGGCACGTCGGATCACCTCATTGACGTCAATCTCTTCTTGCTCCTCGGCGCGGATCAAGTCCCGAAAGGAAACCGTGACGCGCTTCAGGTCCAGGGCGGTTTGCAACACATCGTCTATATGCTTTGCCTATCTCTGCGGAAGTCAGCGGATCTGCTTGGATGACATCGTCTCCAACGCGGGGCAACCGCCCATATTCGGCGCGGAGATTGCGGATCTGGATCTCGAGACCGGAGATACTGTTGCAGACTTCGTGTCCAAAGCCGGCAGCCAGTTCCCCGCTCAGGAGAAAGCGGTTGATGTCCTGCGCCCACTGTTCCAGCAGATCACTCTCCAGAGCTACACTGAAGAGAGTAGCCATCGCCCAGGCATCACGCAGCCGGTAGCGGGAGAAAGCGTCCGGCTCCCGGTGGAACAGGAAGAGCGCATAATGAACCTGCCCCTCAGCCTGAATGGGTACCCCGATACACGACTCAAAAGGAAGCAGATCCAGCAACTTGCTGAACCTCCGCCGGGCTTTGTGGGACACATGGAGTTCGAAGATATCCCCACCTTCGTAAATCAAGTCTTTGACTGGGCTGTCATCCAGCGAGTACACCGCCTCATGGTTCAGGGGCAACACGCCAGCCTGGGCAATGATGGAAACCTTGCGGGAGATCGGGTCCGTATGGAAGACAATCGCAGTCTCGGCGCGGGTGAGAGTGTTCAGTTCCTGAAGCCCGGCCTCAAGCCGGCTGCGTAAGGACGCACTGCTACGCATCTCACGAGACAGAGCCTGGAAAGAGTCAACGGTGCCTCCCCGTATTGGGTGGGAAGTCGTCAACCGATGGCCTACCAGCATCTCCCCTTGTGCGATCCTGGTCAGGCCCTCCTTGATTTCGCCCAGGTCCAACGGCTTCGCAAAAACTTCGGTTACTCCCAGTTCCTCCAGTTCCCGGCCTCGTTCGACAATCCACTCTGGAACGCTGATCACAGCCACCGGGCACTCAGGGCTAGTCTCCTTCACCTGGCGGATAAGGGCCTCCCCATCCTCGCCGGAGAGATCAATGTCCACCAATACCAGGTCGAACCTGGTTTCCTCCAGACGAGTCAGTGCCTGAGTTGGCGATTCTACACCCTCCGCTTCGCACCCCTGGCGACACAACCATTTCACCAGAGGATTGAGCACCATTTTGCCATCGTCCACCACCAGGATTCGCCCCAGGAAACCCAGATCGCCCACAGGCTCCTGGACTTCCTCCGGATCTTCATGGTGTTCGGCCTGCCCACGAGAAGCGAGATGCTGGGCGAATTCGATGACCCGAACCTGCTGCTCCATGCGCCGCCGGATACTCAGTCGCACTCTCTCGGCACGGCGGTTGATGCTCGTGATGACTGCCTCAACCCGGTCGCCAACCCACAGTAATTCCTCGGGCTCCTCCACCCTCCACAAAGCCATCTCGCGTAAGGGAACGAAGCCATCCACCCCAGGGATGATCTGGATGAACACTCTATCGGGGTTCACGGCTTTTACAGTTCCAAGGACGACATCGCGTTCCCGGTACTGGCGCTCGAACTGCTTCCACGGATCAGGTTGAAGTCTTCGCACGCTCAATTCCATCGTGCGGCCCGGCTCAGGTAGAGCCACGACGACCGCCTGAATCTCTTTACCTTTTGACACAACCTGGTGAGGATCCAGGTCGCCCTCCAATGACAATTCCCGACGTCGGATGTACGCATGGGTGTCATCTGACAGATGCACAAAGACACCGTAACTCGACTTTATCCATTTGGTGGACAAAAGCGCGGCAATAGGGTAAACTGAAA
>CAYPOY010000003.1:0-40927 GCA_964412395.1 uncultured Anaerolineales bacterium
CGGGACGGGGGCCAGGAGCTTGGGAAGGCCAACGTGTCATTTTTGCCGCAATGCGAAATAAGGAGTAGAGTGTTCCAAAACGTTTTGGAACACATCGTTATTATAACCCAAAACGTTTTGGAAGTCAAGACCCTGGAGGAAACTTTAAGAATTGGGAGTAGGGCAGGGAGGCGGTACAATCCTTATTCTTACCAACACGCCATCAGCCGCGCCAGGTAACCCCGTAGTGCCCCCAACGAGTAGTGTTGCCGGCCAACCTGGAAATTGTGCTCGACTGTCTCCTGGCGCAACTGGGCGTCGGTAAGCAACTCCACCGTCCGGTCTGCGGTGGCCTCGACAACCTGGGGCGCTATCTGTACCAGCCCCAGGTCATCCCGCCCCTGGATTTCAGAGCCCAGGGAAACGACACGGAATCCCTTGTCCCTAATGTCGGCCCGGTAGACCGGATACTCGAACAGCATCAGGGGGAGTCGGGCACGTAATGCCTCCAGGAATTGGTTACCCCACCCTTCCCACAGGCTGGGGTAGGTGACAAAGTCCGCAAAGACATGAGTATCCCACAACGAGTAAATCTTCTGTCCGTCCCGCATCTGTCGCCGCCCCCCGACCAGATCACCGACAAAGAGCGCCTCAATCCCCGTCCGGTTAATCTTCTGTTTGAGCAGATTGAGGTAGCGTCCGGCCGGGTCCTCCGAGTACCCCGCCAGCACCAGCACGATTCGACTGTCGTCGTCGAAGGATCGCCCGTCGTACAGCCCACGCTGCTGGAGGCGCGCACGCCGATCCGGGCTGTCCAGCGCTTTGACAAAATCCACCGCCAGTTCGATGCCTTTGCGCCGGACGATGCGGGTGGCCTGTAGTATTAAGACGTCGTTTTCCCTCAGCCCAATGCGGGCGCGGAAATCTTGATTGTAATCGTCAGGCTGCCAGGGTGGCGCATCGAAATCGAAGATATTGGGCACCACACTGGCCTGGATGCCCTTGCGTTCAGCCAGTTCCCGTTGCGCTAGACTGTTGATGACCACGTGCCGGATCAGTGGGTCACGCGGCGGTAGATACTTGTCAGCAAGCTCGATAGCTGTGGCACAGGTGAGGGCTACTCCATCCACGCGCTCCCAGTAAAAATCATGGTTGTGCGCCAGTGCAGGCAGTTGCAGATCACGCATCACCCGCGCTAACGCGATACTCACCGGCGGGCTGGCCGCAACCGACCAGATATTCTGCGAGATGAGGAAGTCAATCCCTTTCTCCTCCACAAAGTCTCGCAATTTGCGTTCAATTGCCCCGGCAAGGCGCTCCATTTCCGCCCTGTACGCTATCTCGTTGGCGTAATCGCGCAGCTCGCAAAACGTGTTGTAGTTGAGGCGCTCAGCATCTGGACGGTGGTGATACAATTCCTCAATCAAAGTGCCCTCAACCGTGCCCAGGTCACCAGCACAAAGATGGACCTTATGGCCCATTTCTTCCAACACTTGCTTCCACTTGTCAATCTCCAGCGAGACCCCATCCGTCCCACCAACTTGATAATGAAAAATACCAATGGTTTTCATTTCACCCTTCCTGCACTCGCCATGACTTGAGCAGTCGCCAGTAGAGCGTCCGCTCCCAATTTCCTCCCCAGCCCTGGCTGAAGAATTCCAAGAAATGGAATGTGTCTGCGATAAAAGGTTCGGTGGGCAGCGGCGCCTGTCGCAGATAATCCAGGACCTCGTCCTGCATAGATGGTGGAATGTCACGGAAGGCCAGCGTAATGTGTGCCGAGAAGGGAATCCATTATGAGGGAGGAGGCTATACGCAAATTGGTGCTCGCCCTGGGTTGATCAATTTGGACCAGAGCACATTCGCGCACCAACGGTCTGGCTTGCCGGTCATTATTCAGACTGCCAGCCTAACCACGAAGCGCCAACAGATGCGGGGCACCAGCGAATGTCGTGAAACACATCCTTAAACGACGCGCCAGGATATTGTGGCACGCCACGCATTATAATCCAAAACGTTTTGGGAGTCAAGACCTTCACTTTAAGCTCGAAACTGGCTACCGAATGTCAGAAACTGATCAAATTCGCCACATTTTTCGTCAATATTGTGCCACCAAAGCTTCCGGGAAGGTGACTGCTCCGATTTTTGAGACACGCCCTCAGGGCGGGCTGGACCCTTCAACGTTGCTGATGGCGGTTTTATTCGGTAGATCACCGCCAGAATTGCGCATTACGCGGGGATGAATATAATCATAGTATCGCGCCGGGCGCTGTGGGTCCGGCCCCCTATGATTGAAGGAGATAAGCCAATGTCCAACGAGAGATCAGATCAGAAGGAGCAGCCTCTGCGCGTCTGGCTGCCGACGGTAGCGCTCAAGTTCCTGGTCTTCCTGACCCTCGCCTTCGTGCTTTTCGAAGCGACAGTAGGGCTGGGGGAGCAGGACCTGAGCGGCAACCGGGTGTGGGTTGTCATCGCCGGGATGGCAGGACTGTTGCTCCTGCTGGCCGTTGACCGGCTGACTGCGCTCCGGGTCTCCCCCACCGGCGTGGAGGCGACGCTGGCCCAGGCCCAGGCCCACGCGCTGGAGGAGGTCAGCGCGCTGGAGGACCGCGAGGTGGCGGAGGCAGCGCGGGCGCAGATTCTCCAGGCCGAGAGCCCAGACCAGGTACAGGCGGCGATGGCCGTGGCGGTCGAACTGAACGTCAACCGGGTGGTGGAACGGGTGAAGGAAGCCATCCGAGGAAAGCGCAAGTGTTACGTGCGCTACCGGCCTGACCTGGAGGAGCCGATGGAGACCTACCTGGTCGCCCCCCTGGATGTGAAGCCGGGCAAGACCCCAGCGACGAAGGCCAACGACTACCTGTGGGCCTACTCCTACGAGCACGAAAGCGTCGTCTCACTGCGCCTGGGGCGGGTGATGGGGGTCGAATTGAGCGAGGAGACCTTCGACCCGGTAGAGTTGATGGCGGATTGGAGGAATAAGGAGCCGGAGTGGAATGTGGCGCGGGAGTGGTGATTGGATGCTGGATGGATGATTGATTTGCTTCGGAATCCCGGCGAGCGCAATCGTTGGCGCTTTGACCCAATCGTGCTATAATAGCCGCCGTCTTACGCTCGCGATCAATCCTCGGAGGATCACGTTGCTGGACCAATTTGCTTTCATCGGTGTCTTCTTGATCGTCGCGCTCATTTTCGGCGTTGCCCCACCGGCCCTGGCCTCCCTTTTCCGCCCCAGGAAGCCCAACCCCCGTAAAGCAGAAACCTACGAATGTGGCCTACAGACCCCTGGCGAGACCTGGATCCAATTCAAGGCGCAATACTACATCTTCGCCCTGGCATTCGTCGTGTTCGACGTTGCGGCTGTATTCCTGCTTCCGTGGGCGCTGGCCTATCATAGATTGGGCCTCCACGCCGTGATCGAGGCGATCATCTTCATCCTGATCCTACTCGGCGGTCTGGTCTACGCCTGGCGCAAGGGCGCGCTCGAGTGGATGTAAGCCACTGCCCACAGAAATTGACCGTATGGAATTCCTTAAAGACCTGATCACCAACATTGGGCTCCGGTTTCAGGGGCTGCTGGCAAGCACCAGCCTGCCCGAGGTCTGGGTGCGCGTGATCACGCTAGTCGCCGGTGCGTTGGTGTTGGCCACCGTCCCGCTGGTGGCTGCTGCCTTCCTCATCTGGCTCGAACGCAAGATCGCCGCCCGCATAGGAGACCGGCTTGGCCCCAACAATTCCGGCGCTTACGGAGGCCCCTGGGGCCTCTTCCAGGTCTTCGCCGACGCCATCAAGCTGTTCACCAAAGAGGACGTGATCCCCACCACTGCCGATCGCCGGGTCTTCAATATCGCGCCTACGCTGGCCCTCGCCATCGCTGTGCTGACCTGGGCGGTGATTCCCCTCGGTGAGGGGCTGATCGGCTCCGACCTCAACGTCGGGATTCTCTACATGCTCTCTCTCGGCTCGGCGCGTACGATCGCGACGCTGGCAGCCGGATGGGGATCCAACAACAAGTACGCGATGTTGGAAGCCCTCCGTGGCATCGCCACACTGGTCAGTGCCGAGATTCCTCAGATTCTCTCGGTGCTGGTAGTAGTGATGGTGACCGGTTCGTTCTCGATGCAGGACATCATCGCAGCTCAGGATGTACCGTTCCTGTTCACGCTACCCATAACGGCGTCGCTGTTCTTCATCGCTTCGCTGGTGGTGCTGGGACGGCGGCCCTTCGGCCTGGTGGAGGCCAACTCGGAGATCGCGGCCGGCTGCTTCATCGAGTACAGCGGCATGAAATTCGGTATGTTCTACATAGCCGAATTCGTGAACCAGTTAACGGTGGCCGCCATCTTCTCTACCCTCTTCCTGGGCGGATGGCGGGGGCCATGGGTGGGCCAGGCCCCCGTCCTGAGCACGCTCTGGCTCGTGCTCAAGATCCTGTTATTCATCCTGATGATCCAGTTCTTCCAGTACACGCTTCCCAGGCTGCGAATTGACCAGAATCTGGGGTTCAACTGCAAGTTCCTGACACCGCTGGCGCTGGTGAACATCTGCGTGGTAGCGTTGGTGGGCAAGGCTGTGCCGGCGAGCACTGGCCCGTGGGTGCGGACAGGAGCCCTCCTGGGAGCCAACGTCCTATTGGCGCTGGTGGTGCTGGCGGTGACAAGACGGCAGGCGCGGCAGCCAGCGGTTAGAGTTAGCGGCTAGCGGCTAGTAGATTGATTGGGGCACGATCAGAAACCCGTTTTCTTATCCAAAAATGTCTCTTGCTGTGCCTGAAAAGGCCTGAATTCGAGCGGATTTGACCTGCAAAGTCGTCAGAAAACGGGTTTCTTCAGCCTTGTCCAAAGTCCAAACCAATGAATGAGCCAAGCAAATGACCATTGAACAAGGTCTCTTCATCGCTTTTGGCGCGATCACGTTGGGAGCAGCGCTGCTGGTGGTGACCCGTCGCAACGTGTTTCACGCTGCACTGTTCCTGATCCTCTCGTGCTTTGGCGTAGCAGGGCTGTACGTGCTGCTGGAGGCCCCTTTCCTGGCCGCCGTGCAGTTGTTTATCTACGTCGGCGGCATCTCCACCTTGATCATCTTCTCTATCACGCTCACGCGAGACGGGGTGAACTCCAACATCGCCGGACGCAACCGCCAATGGTGGGCAGCCGCGCTGGTAGCCGTGGCTTTGTTTGGTGCACTGGGCGGCGTGCTGGGATGGATGGTGCTGAACCACGACTGGGGAGCGGCCCCTGGCCCGGTGCCTGAACACAGCACCGCTATTCTGGGGACCACACTGATGAACCCGGAGGGACTGGCCCTGCCCTTCGTAGTTGCTTCGGTACTGCTACTGGTCGCGCTCATCGGCGCGGTGACAATCGCAAGGGAGCGATAACGGAGTGACAACCACGGTTCCTTTGGAATGGGTTCTCGTCCTGGCGGCGGCGTTATTCTGTGCGGGGGTTTACGGTGTCCTGTCGCGGCGTAACGGTATCGCCGCCCTGATGGGTATCGAACTAATGCTCAACGCCGTCAACATCAATCTGGTCGCCTTCTGGCGCTACCTGGAGCCGGAGGCGGCGACAGGGCAGGCATTCGCGCTATTTGTCTACGCTGTCGCCGTGGCCGAGGCGGCGGTGGGCCTGGCGCTCATCATCGCGATATGGCGCACCCGGGATACGGTCGTCCTGGAGGACCTCGATCTTCTCAAGGGCTGAACATTCTTCGAGATGCTTATACCAATTCTTAACCTTGCCTGGCTGATTCCGCTCTTTCCCTTTCTTGCTTCCGTCGCCATTCTCCTGTTCACCTACCGGAACCGTAAGTGGAGCCACCGGTTGGCCATCGGCGGCATCTCCATCTCCTTCGTGCTATCGCAGGCCGTGTTCTGGGCGGCAGTGCTGCACCCGGTGGGCGGGGGGGAGCAGGCCTTCGAATCCACGCTCATTCATTGGTTATCCACCGGCACGGAGCGATTCACGCTTGGTGTTTACATTGATCCGGCCACCGCCGTGATGCTTTTCATGGTACCGCTGGTCTGCCTGATGATCTTCATCTACAGCGTCGGGTACATGAACTTGGGCACACCCGAAGTAGACCCACGCTACAGCCGCCTCTTCGCCTACCTCTCTCTCCTCGCCACCGGCATGCTGGGGTCGGTGGTCTTCAACAACCTGCTGACCTTCTTCATTTTCTGGGAAATCATGGACACCTGTGCGTACCTGTTGATTGGCTTCTGGTACGAGAGGAAATCTGCTTACCAGGCTGGCCTCAAAACGTTCCTGGTGACCAGGGTGGGCGACATGTTCTTCTTGCTAGGGTTGGTACTGCTCTATTCAGAGGTCGGTTCACTCGCCTACCGGGACATCTTCAACCCTGAGGCCCTGGAACACATGGCTCACACTCCCTTCCTGGGCACCCAGTGGTCAATGGCGACCGTGATCGCGCTGCTGCTCTTCGGTGGGACGGTCGCTAAGAGCGCCCAGTTCCCGCTCCACGTCTGGTTGCCCGACACGGCTGAGGGCCCCAGCCCAGCCTTGGCCCTCATCCACGCCGCGACGATGGTCTCGGCCGGTGTCTTTCTCATAATACGAACATTTCCGATCTTTGCAGCCGTCGAGAGCGGCGTCCAGATGACCGTTGTGGCGGCCATTGGTGCCTTCACCGCCATCTTCTCTTCCATCATCGCCATCGCGCAGAACGACATCAAGCGGGTGCTGGCCTTCTCCACCATCAGCCAGTTGGGCTACATGGTCGCCGCATTAGGCATCGGGGCCTACGTGGCCGGCGCGTTCCACTTGATCACCCATGCCTTCTTCAAGGCATTGCTGTTCCTCGGCTCCGGCTCGGTGATCCACGGAATGGAACACGGACGTAGGGAATTGCGAATTGCGAATTGCGAATCACAAACTCACGTAGGAACGCATTCACCCTGCAGTCCCCTCGAGGAATTCAATCCTAATGATATGCTGAACATGGGCGGACTGGCGAAGCGCATGCCGCGCACCTTTTGGACGTTCCTCACCGGCGGCCTGGCGCTCTCCGGCTTCCCGCTGGTCACCGCCGGCTTCTGGTCGAAGGACCAGATCATGGCGCAGGCTTACGAGCGGTCCCCCGTCGTCTTCTGGGTGCTGGCTGCGGCCGCTGGCCTGACTGCTTTCTACACCATGCGGCAGGTCTGCATGACCTTCTTTGGCCAGCCGCGCACCCAGGTCGCCGAGCACGCGCCGGAGAGCGTGCCCTCAATGACTGTGCCGTTGATTATCCTGGCCATCTTCACGGTGGGACTGGGCTGGGCCGGTATCCCGACCCATTTCCCGGTCATCGGTGGAATTATCCCCAACTGGTTCCACCACTTCATCGGCCAAACAATCGAGACAACGATCGAGACAGGCCACGCGACAGAGGCAGCGCACGGGTTCGTGTGGGAGCCGCCAGCGCTGTGGGTGATCTTCGCCCTGGGCGGGCTGGCGCTGGGATGGCTGGTTTACGGCTGGAAGCCGATGCGGGCCGGCGAGACGGACCGGGTGGAGGCGGCGATGCGCAAAGTGTGGCTGGGCTGGCTCTACGCTTGCCTGCGCGACTGCTTCTACTTCGACGAGATCTATCAGGCCACCTTCGTGCGCGGCTCCATCCTGCTGGCAGACCTGTTCTACGCGTTTGACCACGGCGCGGTAGATGGACTGGTGAACCTGATCGGGCGCTTCGGGCGGGCCATTTCCCGGGTCAGCGATTGGCTCGATGCCCACGTTGTGGATGCGTTGGTCAAACTGGCGGGCCGCGTTGGAAGGGGCCTCTCTGATGCCAGTGCATTTCTCGACTTGCACGTCGTGGACGGCGCCGTCAATGGTGTAGGTGTCGTGGTTAGGGCTGGTGGAAGGGACATCCGCCGCCTCCAAACTGGCAGGATACAGAACTACCTGCTGTGGGTATCTGTGGCGATGCTGGCACTCGTGTTGGCATTCTTGATCATCCTATTCCTGCAAGAATACCTATACCAGATCTCCCTGGCGGTTTTGGCGCTGGTGGTGACCTTGCTGGTGATCTCCGTACTCCGATCCCGTAAGTTCTCGTAAACCTGACGAGGAGAACGTTCCATGAACTTCCAAATCTTGAGCGCTACCCTCCTTGCCCCGCTGGCGGGCGCACTGCTGATCCTGGTCATCCCGAGGGAGGACGTGAGGGCAATCCGGCGGCTAGGAATCGCATTTGCCTGCTTGACGCTCATCCTCACGACCATCATCTGGGCAGGTGTCGTGCAGGCAGGGGCCGGCGAGATGCAATATTCAGAGCGCTACCCCTGGATCCCGGCCTTCAATATCTGGTACAGTCTTGGGGTAGACGGTCTCAGTGCGCCGATGCTCTTTCTGACTGCCCTGCTGGCAACTCTCTCGCTGTTCTACTCGGCCCGCACCATAGAGACACGAGTCAAGGAATATTACTTCCTGTTCCTCCTGCTGGAGACAGGCCTGTTCGGCGTCTTCCTCTCCCTCGACCTGGTATTATTCTACGTCTTCTGGGAGGCCGGGCTGGTGCCAATGTTCCTGCTCATTGGCGTGTGGGGCGGAGAACGGCGGGAATACGCGGCCATCAAGTTCCTCCTCTACACGCTGGTGGGCAGCGCGGCGATGCTGCTGGCGATCATCGGCGTCTATTTCCAGACCCGCACCTTCGAGATTATGGAGGCAGCGGCGAAAGGGCCGTTTAGCAGCCCTGACCAATGGACAGTGGCGTGCATAGCATTCTGGGCCTTCTTCGTCGCCTTTGCCATCAAGGTGTCCTCCTTTCCCTTCCACACCTGGCTACCGGACGCCCACACCGAAGCGCCAACGGCTGGCAGTGTCATGCTGGCGGGCATTTTGCTGAAATTAGGGGCCTACGGGCTGATCCGCATCGCGTTGCCGCTCTTCCCTGAGCCATTCCATTACTTCGTCGTGGATGTGCCGATCATCCCCGTTATAGCCGTCATAAGCATCGTCTACGGGGCACTGGTCTGTATGGCCCAATGGGACCTCAAGCGACTGGTCGCCTATTCCTCGGTAGCACATATGGGCTACATCACACTGGGGTTGTGCGCGACTGCTGCCGGTATCGGGATGCTGGACAGCGAGGAAGCCATCAACGCGGCAGCGTCGGGGCTCAATGGCGCGGCGATGCAGATGTTCACTCACGGCATCATCACCGGCGGAATGTTCTTCCTGGTCGGCATCATCCACGAGCGGACTCACACCCGCGACTTGAAAGCCTTCGGCGGGCTGGCTACTCAGATTCCCTACTACTACGGGATCACAATGGTGACGAGCCTGGCCTCGCTGGGATTGCCCGGGCTGGCCGGCTTCTGGGGCGAGTTCTTCGTCTTCCGGGGCACGGTGGGCTTCATCCCCGTCGTGGCCTCCATCGGCGTACTAGGCACGGTCTTCACGGCGGCTTATATCCTGTGGAAGATCGTGCAGCACCTCTTTCTGGGCACGCTCGACCAGGAGCGATGGGGCAATCTGTCGGATATGGAGTGGTGGGAGAAGGTGACGATGTGGCCACTGTTGCTGATTATGATCATCCTTGGCTTCTACCCCACCCCCCTGCTGGATTCGTTCAACTCCGCGCTGACGGCGCTGTTGCAGGCGTTGCCATAACTAAAACCCCCTTGCGAGGAGTTCTTCGTCCTCTACAAGGGTGACTGGAGGATTGGTCATTGATCATTGGTCATTGGTCATTTTCCCTGTGGCTACTCTCGCCGGAATTGGCACTCCTTTTAGCAGGCCTGCTCATCCTGGGGCTGGATGCGATCCACCCGCGCCAGGAGGAGAAACGCTGGCTACCGTACGTCGCGCTGGCGGGACTGGCCGTCGCGCTGATCACCACGATCACGCTCTGGGGCTGCAACACGCGGGTGCTCTCCGTACTCTCCTGCGATCCTTTCGCCCTGATGGTCAAAATGGTCGCACTGGTAGCGGTGGGGATCGTGATCCTGGCCTCCGATGTCTACATACGATCCCACAGCCAGTGCCAGGGCGAGTTCTACGCCCTGTTGCTCCTCTCCGCCCTGGCAATATGCCTGCTGGGGGGAGCAACCAACCTGATTATGATTTTCCTGGCCTTCGATTGCCTTAGCATTACCTCGTGCGTCCTCACCGGCTGTCTGCGCACTGACCAGCGCTCGACCGGTGCAGCGATCAAGGTGTTTCTATACGGCGCGACCCTGTCGGCCGTGATGCTCTACGGGTTGTCGTGGTTCTACGGACTGACCGGTTCTACGGACTTGAACGGTATCGCGGCAGCTTTGAGAGAAACGGAGAACACCCTGCGACCGATTACCCTCCTGGCATTGATCTTCGTAGTGACCGGTTTCGCTTCCAAGATAGGAGCAGTACCCTTTCACCAGTGGGCTCCAGACGCCTACGAGGGCGCCCCGACTCCCGTCACAGCGTTCCTCTCAGTGGGACCCATGATCGCCGGTTTCGCGGTCATCCTGCGGGCGCTGTTGACCGCGCTGCCGATGGACCTGGAGAATCTGGCAATGGACTGGCGAACGCTGCTGATGGCAATCGCAACGCTCACCATGACGGTCGGTAACCTGGTAGCGTTGTGGCAGCAGAACATCAAGCGGCTGCTGGCATACTCCAGCATCGCCCAGGCCGGCTATATGCTCATCGGTGTGGTGGCCGCCTCACCCCGGGGGGTGACAGCGATGTTGCTCCACCTGACCGCCTACGTGCTGACCAACCTGGGGATTTTCGCTGCCATAATCGCTTTTTCCAACCAGACCGGCTCCGACGTCATCGAGACGATCGAGGACTGCGCCGGGTTAAGCAAGCGTGCACCGGCGCTGGCCCTGGCGCTGATCATTTGTCTGCTCTCGCTGGGGGGCATTCCGCCGACGGCCGGCTTCATTGGCAAACTGTACCTCTTCTCCGCAGCAATTGAGAAGGGGTTGCTCTGGTTGGCCGTCGTCGGCGCGATCAACAGCGTCATCTCTCTCGCCTACTACGGGAAGATTATCTACACTATGTACATCACCCCGGCGCAGACGGAGGAGCCGCTGAGGCCCTCACCAACGCCGACAGTGGCGCTGGGGGTGACAGTGGCGAGCGTGCTCGTCGTCGGTACTTTCCCAGGGCCGCTCCTGGCACTGATCCAGGCCGCCGCGCAGACCTTTTTCGGCGGCTGAGCGGGACGGATGTTCGAACCTGGTTCAACCGCTGCCCTGTGTGCCAGGTGGGCAGAATGTGCTTCAAACGACTCATTGCTCCTGACCAATGTGCGGGGCTCGCGCTCTCTATCGCCAGGCGAAGCGCCTGAGAAGACGCCCCTCCGACTAATTCCTGTTGCAAGACCCGCAAGTCCGCTCCATGTTAGGCGGCGCAGATGTCGAGCCTGTATCCCCTTCTTGACAAAATCACCGGTTGTAATTACAATGTATACACTCCGACAAGCTCGCAGTTAGCAAGGGGGTGTCATTATGTCTACCGTAGTGAAGACTCGTATCATCAAGATCGGAAATTCGCAGGGTATTCGCATTCCCAAGCTCCTGCTTGATCAGACGAGTCTGGGAGAGGAAGTCGAGTTGGAGCTGCAACAAGGTCAGATCGTTGTTCGGCCAGCGTATCGCGCACGTCACAATTGGGAAGATCAGTTCAAGGCAATGGCTGAACGAGGCGATGATAGGCTGCTTGACGGTGATGTTCTTATCCCTACCGTTTGGGACGAGGAAGAGTGGGAATGGTAGTCAAACGATTCGATGTGTATCTGGTTAGTCTTGATCCCACGGTTGGTAGCGAGATTAGGAAAACTCGTCCTTGTCTCGTCATCTCCCCAGACGAAATGAACCGCTGGATTGCCACCGCAATCGTGGCTCCGATGACTACAAAAGGACGCCCCTATCCAACACGAGTGACATGCAGGTTTCAAAAGAAGGAAGGACAAATCGTGTTGGATCAGATTCGGACCGTTGACAAATCCCGGCTAGTGCGGAAACTGGGCCGAATAAGCAAGTCAGCGCAGAGGGATGTACTCACCACCCTAGCTGAGATGTTTGCAGAATAGGCCAATACCTGTAGGCTGCATCTATTTCAAGAAGTGCGCCGCATAACCAGTGCATGGTGTGTCCTGAAAGCTGTCGTCTGCTTGTCGGTGAAAGTCCGACCGTGGTAACGGTCAGGCGGCCACGTAGCAGGCAACCAGTGCAGTCGGGTGACTGATTGTGCTGAAGCGTTGTATCCTCCTGAGAAGGGAGTGCAAAATAGCAGCCCGTAATATAAAGTGAATCCTGCAGCGTCGAAATGTTAGCCCCGACAGGGAAACAAGGGAGAGCCAAGCTTGTCAGCGAAAGCGAAGGCCACGGAAGGTGCGAAGAGCCTGAAAGTGCAGCACCGAGGAATTCCCTGGCGTAGGGGAAGCGGGATGTGGTGAAAGTTGGACAAGAGGGCATTATCGCCGATCTGGCAAAAAGCGTCCAGTGCGAAACCCTGGTACATGCGTTCGATTTGAACACTACCAACGCTTACTCTTAAACTTGATCATTCGGCGAGATTTTTAAGGTTAGCAGTGCGCACCCACTTGTGTGCTGCGTAGGTGTATGGTATAATCCATGCACACAAAACCCCCAGATGTGGGGCTTTTATTTCCCCAAACCCCACATCTGGTGGTATGTTATAACCCCTACCTTGGGCGAGAGGCTAAAGCGATGGAGTGTCCCTACTGTGGCAATGCTCGCACGCGAGTGATTGATACGACTCGCAGTGCACGAGGTGTGCGTCGTCGTCGCGTGTGCAAGGCATGTGGACAACGTTTCAGCACGATGGAGCGGGCCATCCTGACCACCCCACTGGTGGTCAAGCGCGACGGTCAGCGGGAGGAGTTCAACCACGAGAAGCTGCTTGCGGGCCTGCGTATTGCCTGTGCCAGGCGGCCTGTCTCGGCCGATGACCTGGAGCGATTGGTGGGCCGGGTCGAGAATCACATTCGCCAGATGGGCAAGGCGGAGATTCCCAGCCGTGTGATCGGCGACTTGACCATCGAGGAACTCAAAGCATTGGACCCGGTCTCTTACATTCGCTACGGCATCGTCTATCTGGGGCTGGAGGACCTGGAGGCAGTGCGGACTGAGATCGATCGTTTGTTGGAGGAACGAGAGTAGGACGGGTGTGATTTGGCAATGGATGCGGTGATGCTACATGCAGCTCAATCAGCGGCGATTGTGCTATCCAAGCAACAGGTAGGGCCGGAGGCCAGGTTAACCGAAAACGCGCTTGCTGTCCTGAAACGTCGCTACTTGCGCAAGGGGCCTGACGGTCAACCGGTAGAGACAGTCGAGCAGATGTTCCACCGCGTGGCCTCCCACATCGCCGCCGTTGAAGAAGAGTGGCTTGGTGACGTGGCGGCGGCAGGGACAGCCTTCTATGGTATTATTACCAGCCTCCGTTTTATGCCCAACTCGCCAACCTTCACGGGTGCGGCTACGCCGCTGGGGCAACTGGCGGCCTGCTTCGTGTTGCCCATTTCCGATGATATGGGGCGCGAGGAAGAGGGCATCTTCCAGACGCTGCGCGACGCGGCGCTTATCCAGCAAACTGGCGGTGGAACGGGCTTCTCTTTCTCCCGCCTACGTCCCAGGGGCGCCGTTGTACACAGCAGTGGGGGCCGTGCCACCGGCCCAGTGGGCTTTATGCGGGTCTTCGACGTTGCCTCCGGAATCGTCAGCCAGGGCGGTGCGAGGCGGGGTGCCAATATGGCCGTTTTGCGGGTGGATCACCCGGACATTCACGAGTTCATCCACTGCAAGACGAACGAAGATGCTATCACAAACTTCAACATCTCTGTCGGCGTGACCGACGTCTTCATGCGGGCGGTGGAGACGGATGGAACGATTGATCTGGTCAATCCCCAGGACGGCAAGGCCTGGAAGACTGCGCGAGCACGGAAGGTCTTCGACGCGATCGTCGCTGGGGCACATCTCAATGGGGAACCAGGGGTGCTCTTCCTGGATACTGCCAATCGGGGAAACCCCTGCCCGCACCTGGGGGAATACGAGGCGAGTAATCCATGCGGCGAGCAGTTTCTGCTGCCCTACGAAAACTGCTGTCTCGGCTCGGTGAACCTGGCGCAGCACTTAAGCCACGGGAATAACGGTCACCCGGCGGTGGATTGGGGAAAATTGCGAGAGACGGTCGAGCTGGCTACGCGCTTCCTGGACGACGTGATCAATGCCAACGCTTACGTGCCGGCGGTGCCGCAACTCAAGGAGTCCGCCTATCGCACCCGTCGTATCGGGTTGGGCATCATGGGGTTGGGTGACCTGCTGTATCACCTGCGGGTACGCTATGGCAGCGACGAGGCCCAGGAGTTAGCGGCTCAGGTGATGGAGTTCATTCGCTACCACGCGATGCGTACCAGCATCGAGTTGGCGCGGGAGCGTGGACCGTTCCCTGCGATTCGCGGCAGTATCTACGATCCCGACGCTCTGTGTTGGACCCCGCCGCGACCACTGACCCCTTACACACGGCTGGAGAAGTGGGGCCGGCCGTCTCTGGATTGGGAGGCGATTGTCGAGGGCATCCGGCGCTACGGTATCCATAACGCCGCCCAGACAACTGTGGCTCCGACCGGGACCGTCGCTACCGTCTCCGGCTGCGAGGCTTACGGCTGCGAGCCGGTCTTCGCGTTGGCCTATTTGCGCCACGTGAATGACAACGGCCAGAACCTGGAACTCCAGTATGTAAGCCCGCTCTTTTTGCAGGCACTCGAGGAGGTGGGTCTGGATGACGCAGTTCGTGAGCGCATCGTGCAGCAGGTGACGGTGACCGGGAGTTGCCAGAAGGTAGAGGACGTGCCGCCGGCGGTGCGCAATGTCTTTGCCGTCGCCGGCGACATCAGCGCTGAGGAGCACGTGCGCATGCAGGCGGCGCTGCAGGCGTTTGTGGACTCGAGCATATCGAAGACAATCAATTTCCCTGCCACAGCCACTCCTGACGATGTAGCGCGGGCCTTCCAGTTGGCCTGGAGACTGGGTTGCAAGGGGCTCACCGTCTACGTTACCGGCTCGCGGGAGAAGGTGGTGCTGGAGACGGAGGCGACGCGACGAGCCAGACAGCAGGCCCGTGGAACGGTAGTGCCTATGTGTGTGCGCCCCCGCCCGCACTGCCTGGATGGGAAGACTTACCGTCTGGGTACTCCGCTGGGAACGGCCTACATCGTCATCAATGTCAACGGTGACGGCGAGCCTTTCGAGGTCTTCTTGAATGTTGGCAAGGCGGGGTCAGATACGGCGGCGGTGGCAGAGGCCATCGGGCGGCTGATCTCGCTTGTCCTACGCATCCCCTCACCGCTCTCGGCGACACGTCGGCTTAAGCAGGTGGTGAGACAGTTGAAGGGCATCGGTGGCGGGCGACCGTTGGGGTTTGGCCGCGACCGGGTCCGTAGCCTGCCAGACGGCGTGGCGCAGGTGTTGGCTGAGCACCTGGGGATGGTGGAGCCGGTTTCGGAGGGTACAGGGGCCGAGCAACTTTCCCTCTTTCCGGCTGGCGATTTGTGTCCAGAGTGTGGTCACGCGGCGTTGGTGAGCGGAGAAGGGTGCCGCCGCTGTTACTCTTGCGGCTATAGTGAGTGTTGAGCATAGCCAGGTAGTAAAGACCCTCCCGCAGGTTGCCCATGCCAATTCCCGTTTCATCTGGCTCTGTCCAGCGCTCCAGCGGGCATTCACTGAGTCACCATAACCTGCGGGAGGGTTCGCCCCCAAATTGAACTGTACCCTGGAGTGGAAAGGCTATAGACAAATTGGCCCATCTGTGCTAAAATAACGTCAGTGGGCGGGCATCAGACATCGCGTGAGGTGAGTGACGTGGGAGACAAGAAGGATCCCCAAACCCATCAACACTCCCAGGACAGAATACCCCCACAGGTGTGGATTGTCACGGCGGTACTCGCCGTGACAGTGCTTCTTCTGGCCGTGGCCGCTTTCCTGGCCTGGTACACGACACAGGTTCCTTTCCCCGGCCTGTTCACTGAGCCAACCCTGGTTGTCAACGAGATGGGTGATCAGACCTGGCCCGGCTATGCCGCCGGGCTTCACATCTCTGATCACCTGGTTGCACTCGATGGTCAGCCACTGGAGAGTACCACGGCGTTGGTGCGTGAACTGTCTCGGTACGATCCCGGCGCTGTGGTCACGTTGACGGCACGGGGCAAGGACGGCACGCTGCGCGATGTCCAGGTGCGTCTGGAGCCTTTCCCCGTCAAGGGATTGACCAGTTTCTTCGTCCTTCCCTATGTTCTGGGATTGATCTACCTGGGAATCGGCCTCTGGGTCTTTCTGGCGCGGCGGCATGAATCGGCCGGGCAGGTGTTCGGGTTGCTGTGTGCGACGGTCGCGCTGAGCCTGGGCCTGTTATTCGATGTTTATACTACACACCGGTTCCCGCGTGTGTGGATTACCGCTGTCTCTCTGATCGGCAGCGTTGCTATTCACCTGGCACTGGTATTCCCCCAGCGGGTACGGTTTCTCGAACGTGCCCCTTCCCTGCGCTATCTGGCCTACGTGCCGGGCGCGGTCATCGCCATCGTCAATCAATTCGCCGTCTTGAACTTCGAAGCGCCCACAGCCTACTTCGACACCTGGTTCGCGGCCTTTGCCTTTGGGAGCGCGGGAATCGCTGCTATTCTGGCGATGATGGTCTACCGGTACCGGCGCTCCCAATCGCCCATCGTACAGGCTCAGGCACGTGCCATTCTGTGGGGTAGTCTGCTGGCCTTCGGCCCGATAGCGGCCTGGTTCCTCATCAGCCGTTACGCTGGCGGGGCTTTCCCTCCGGCGCTCATTCTGCCCTGGTTCGTCTTTTTCCCCCTGTCTATCGCTTACGCCATTCTCCGTTACCGCCTGCTCGACATCAACCTGGTGCTCAGCCGGGGTGTCGCCTACGCGCTGCTGAGCGTCACGGTAGTCGGGATATATTTCTTCCTACTTTACCTGATCAGTCGTGTGTTTGGCGTGGCGCTGCAGGCCAATCATCCCCTTGTGCTCGGCGTGTTCGTCCTCTTGTCGGCGCTGCTCTTGGATCCGGCGCGTATACGTTTGCAGCGCGTGGTGGATCGAGTCTTCCTGCACGAAGCGGTTGACCACCGCCAGATAATGCAACGCTTTGTCAGCCGGCTGACCGAGACCACGGGATTGTCATCGGTCCTGCAGGCTTTGGATGAGGCGCTGGAGACGGGATGGCGCTTGCAGTTCGCCGCATTGTTCCTGTACGATCCGCAACGTGTATGCTACGTGCCTCATGCTATCGGGGACAGGCCATTTCCGCCCGTGACCTTCGTGCGGGATGGCTCGCTCGCCCGTCAAATGCTCCAACGGCGCGAAAGCGTCTATCTATATCGGGATCGCTCTCTTCCTCCTCACCTGATAACCGAGCGCGAACTACTGGAGGCTCTGCGCCCTGCTCTCATCATCCCGGTGCCAGGCCACGGCTGGGTGACGTTAGGCTCCAAATGCAACGGTGCACCCTTCTCCTCAGATGATCTGACTACGCTGGAGTCGCTCGGCTCCCAACTAGCGGTGGCTCTGGAAAAAACGCGTCTCTTCAGCGACCTGGAGCGGCGGATGACGGAAGTGGACGTGCTACATTGGGTTGGGCAGGCGGTCAACTTCACGATGGATGTGGATGACCTGATGGAGTTGATCTATGCTCAGACCAGCCGCGTGCTCAATACCAGTAACTTCTACATCGCGTTGTATAACTCGGAAAAGGAGACTTTCTCATTTGCGTTCTACGTAGAGCAAGGCGAGCGACTATACAAGGATGACGAGTGGTCGGTGGAGATGGGCCTGACCGGCGAGATTGCCCGCACAGGGCGGCCTATCGTGACAGAAGACTACGCCCAGGAATGTCTTCGCCGGGAGGTCAAGCCCGGAGGCCGGCCAGGGAAGGCTTGGATGGGGGTGCCGCTCAGCGCTGGCGACCAGGTCATCGGAGTGATGAACATCTCTAGTTTCGACCCCGTCGTGACTTATTCCGACGAGCAGTTAAAGTTCTTCTCCGCTATTGCTGATCAGGCAGCCGCGATTCTGGATAAGGCACACCTCTATCGAGAGATGGAGGAACGCGCCCGACAATTGGCTGCCCTCAACGATGTCGGCAGCGTCATCACCTCAACCCTGGACCTGCGGACGGTGCTGAACCTGATTATGGATAAGGCGGTCGAACTCCTCGAGGCTGAGGCCGGATCGCTGGTGCTGGTGGATCAGGATACCGGTGAACTGGTCTTCGAGGTGACCGCTGGCCCAGGCTCTGCTGACCTGGTGGGCACGCGCCTCCCCTCTAGCACCGGCATCGTTGGCACAGTGGTACAGGAGGGCGAGCCGACTATCATCAGGGACGCACAGGCCGATCAGCGCTGGTATGGGGGTGTCGATGATCGTACTGGGTTCATCACCCATTCTGTCATCGCCGTGCCGATGATCAGCCGGGGACACGCCATCGGCGTGATCCAACTTCTCAATCGGTGTGACGGCGGGCCATTTGACGAGGACGACGAGCGACTATTGACGGCGTTTGCAGCCAATGCCGCCGTCTCCATCGAGAACGCCCGGCTGTTCACCCAAACCGATCAGGCCCTCGCTGCACGGGTAGAAGAACTCTCGATGATGCAGCGCATTGACCGTGAACTCAACGCCACCCTGGACTACAACCGGGTGATGAGCCTGACGCTGGATTGGGCGTTACGGACGACGGGAACCGACGTAGGGCTCGTGTCCGTCATCGTGGAGATCGAAGATGGCGTGCGCGGGCTACGTTTCCTGGCTAATCGGGGCTATCCAGAGGGGTCGCTCGCTGTCTATGAGGAAGAGCCCTGGCCACTGGAGCAGGGGATCGTCGGGCGAGTGGTGCGGACCGGCAAGCCTGAACTCGTGGAGGATGTAGAAAATGACCCCGATTACGCGCGAGTAGTACCGGGGATGGTGGCCCAATTGACGGTGCCTATCCGGCGGGAGGAGCAGATCATCGGCGCCATTGCCCTGGAGTCTTCCCAGCAGGGCCGTCTCAATCAGGATGCACTGGAGTTCGTCACCCGCTTAGCTGACCATGCAGCCATTGCTATTGAGAACGCCCGCCTCTTCGGGCAGGTACGCCGTGCCAACGAAGCCAAGACCGAGTTCGTCTCTTTCGTCTCCCACGAACTCAAGCAGCCGATGACCTCAATCAGAGGCTACACTGACTTGTTGGTCAAGGGAGTAGCTGGCGAACTGAATGACAACCAGCGCAGTTTCCTCGAAACAGTACGTTCGAACGTGGGTCGCATGAACACGCTGGTCAGCGACCTGCTTGATATCTCCCGTATTGAGAGTGGACGCATACGCCTGGAGTTTAGGGATGTGTCCATAGAGCAGGTAATCGAAGATGCGTTACGAACGATTCGCGGGCAGATCGAGGCCAGGCAACAGATGCTGGAGGTGGATATCTCATCCGGCCTGCCACTCGTAAGGGGTGATCGGGACCGGTTGGTGCAGATTCTGACAAACCTGGTGAGCAATGCCTACAAGTACACGCCCGAGGGAGGGAGAATCGCAGTTCGCGCTCGAAAGTGGTCGGACGTGAAGGATGCCGTGGATCAGGACGGATTCGTACTGTGTTCGGTGTCTGACACCGGCATAGGAATCGGGCCTGAAGATCAGGAGCGCCTCTTCACCAAATACTTTCGTGCCGACGATCCGGCCGTGCGTGACGTGGCCGGTACCGGGTTGGGGCTTGTCATCACCAAGAGCCTGGTGGAATTGCAGGGCGGGGAAATCTGGGTCGAGAGCGAGGTGGGCAAGGGCAGCACCTTCGCTTTTACCATCCCGGGGTGCAATAGAGTACACAAGTAGCCCGGAAGTCACGCTACAAGCGTGACCTACAGCTTGTTTACTTGTGCCCTTGCCTACGGTTCCTGGAAACGGGTCTCCAGTCGTTCCAACAATTCCGCTGCTTCAACCAGTTTGTCCAGCGGGTTCTCCTTGCCCGTAAAATAGCGATAGTCGCACGGCATCACGTCGAGCGTGCGTACCAAGTCGTTGTGGCGGTCTTGCACTGCTCCCTCGCTGACGCCATATAAAGTTGCGACCTCCCGTCGCTTCACCGGGCGTAAGTTGACTTTGCGTACTGTGTAGTCAAGCGCTGCCGCCCAGGTCTCCGACTTGCGTACGATGAGCGGCTTGCGTCCGAGAGTAATACGATACTCCAGCCACATCTGAATGGCAGCGCCGACCTCCTCAATAGGCATCCCATCCGCGGTCATTTTATCGGTGAGCAGTAACTCTACGTCGTCCATTCCACTGGCGAAGAGTAGCTCGAACCGACTCACTAGCGGTGAGTCGGGCTCCAGCCGCATGAAGTCAGCCAATGCCTGCAAGGTTTGGTCGAAATCACCACTGCGAGCCAACGCCCGTGCCAGGTGAAGCAGGTAATCCGGCTCATCAGGAGTAAGACGAGCAGCGGACTGGAAGCACTTGACTGCCCGGTCGATATCCCATTCCTGATAGGCTTGAAGGCCCTGCTTCTCGTACTCCTTTGCCCTGCGACGGTCCCCTGTAGTGACCTGCTTTTTTGCCATCGCGCCTGCTCCTTCAATGAGGCTACCTATGCCGAGAGGCATAAGTTTGCAAAGCCTTCGGTTCGAGGATCTGGGCGGATCCCGGCCGACGTCTCGGGCCGGAAGCTCGTGGCGAAGCCTTCGCCAGGGTTTACTCAACTGTTAATTATAGCATAGTCATCGAAGATGGGCAACGTCGGACTTTTCTGGTGATTACCCACAAGTTTGCTGCCTCCTCGGGAGTCTTTCAGATATGTGAGTAATCACCAGCAACCTTTTGCAAATCCTCTGCCCGTGTTATAATCCTGCCAGTTCCGCACGCAGGAGCACTTATGTGCAGATGGGAGGCGATGATGAAGAGACGTTGCCGTCGCCTGAAGGGTTGCCTGGTCGTGCTTGCTTTGTTATTGCTGATCTGCGGCTGCACTATGGGCGACGATCAGGGGCCGCTTTTTCAGGACGAATTCGATAATCCGCGCAGTGGATGGGGCACGGATCAGCGTGAGGAATTCAAGCGCGGTTATGAGGAGGGTGAGTACTTGATCGAACTGCATAAGCCAAACTGGTTCGCCTGGGCCGATCCTGGTACGCAGTTCGATGATGTGAGTGTGGAGGTGGACGTCCATCTGACCTCTGGTTCCCAGGACAGTCATTTCGGTGTCCTCTGTCGCCATGTGGATGTGGATAATTTTTACTACTTCGCCGTCAGCGCAGACGGCTACTACGCCATCTTCCGACGCACAGACGGCGGCGATCTTAAAGTCCTCACCGGAGATGGCAGCGGAATGGTTCCCTCTCCCGCCATCAGGATGGGTGGGCAGACCAACCGCGTTCTGGCGGTCTGCCAGGGAGACGAGCTGGGCCTCTACGTTAACGGCGAACTGCTGGAGAGCGTCACCGATGATACCCACACGCAGGGTGATGTGGGACTCGGGGCTGGAAGCGGCCCGGAGGGTGACGTTCGTGTCCAATTCGACAACTTGCTCATTACCAGGCCGTAGAAAGTGGATGGTAGAACAGTGGATTGCAGGACAACAACGGATGGGGGAGCGGATTAGCGGATGCCGGCGATGAGTAGGCGGTGGCTTGTTGCAGCACTGGTACCGTTGGTGGCTCTTCTGGTTGCCTGTGGGGGAGAGCAATTGCCCTGGGCCGATGATTTCTCTGACCCAGCCAGCGGTTGGCAGGCCGAGTCGGATGCCTCTGCGGAGGTCGGATATCACGAGGGTGTGATGCACGTCCTCGTCAGATCGCCCAACCTTCTTGCCTGGACCTCCGCTGGACGTGAGTTCTCTGACTTTCACCTTTCCGTTGAGGCAACCCAGGTCGCTGGCCCTGACGACAACGAGTACGGCGCGCTGGTGCGGATGAAAGATGCCAACCACTTCTACATATTCTCTATCAGCGGTGATGGCTATTACCAGGTCAGCAAGTACGACGATGGTGAGAGGGAGGCTTTGAGCGGAGACTGGGCTCCTTCCGAAGCGGTCCATCCTGGGGCTGCGACGAATTTCCTGGAGGTTGTCTGCCAGGGTGTGACGATGACCTTCCTCGTCAACGGCGTGACGCTGGCGCAGGTCGAGGACAACAGTTATCCCAGGGGCGACATCGGGCTCTACGCCGGCACCTTCTTCGAGCCCGGCGTGGAGACCCACTTCGACAACCTGCGTGTGGAGGAGCTGTGATGGATGCCATTAACGTGATCACCGTCTGGCGTATCACATAGCAGCAATCTGATGGTGAGTTGATGAATGTCTATCTGCAAAGCCTGGGTTGCCGCCTGAATCAGAGCGAGATCGAGACACTGGCGCGCCAGTTCACGGCGTCGGGTCACATCGTCGTCAGCGACCCTGCCCAGGCTGGCGTCTGTGTCATCAATACCTGCGCTGTCACCACCGGAGCGGAGCGCAAGTCGCGTCACTGTGCCAGGGCGCTGGTCCGCGCTAATCCAGATGCCCGCATCGCTATCATCGGCTGCTATGCCACGCTGGCGCCCCGGCGTTGCGCCGCCCTGCCCGGCGTCGCCTGGGTCGTGCCCAACGCTGAGAAGGAGCGAGTGGTGGAGATTGTGGCTGCCTTTCCGCCTAACCCCCCGGCCCCCTTCCCTACCAGGGAAGAGGCAGGGGCGGTGGAGAGACACACCCGCGCCTTCGTCAAAGTGCAGGATGGCTGCGACAATCATTGCACCTACTGTGTTATTCGTCTGTTGCGCGGGCCGGCCCGGAGCCGTCCTATGGCCGACGTCGCCGCCGAAGTACAGGCGCTCGTCGAGGCTGGTTGTCAGGAGGCCGTGTTGACCGGTGTGAATCTGGGTTCCTACGGTCGCGATCAGGGGCTGCCGAACGGCTTGTATGCGTTAATCGTTACGTTGCTGGCTCACACCGACCTGCCCCGCCTGCGGCTCTCGTCGCTGGAGCCTTGGGACCTGGATGAAGCTTTCTTCGGGCTATGGGAGAACCCGCGTCTGTGCCGCCAACTCCACCTGCCGCTGCAGGCTGGCTGCGACGAGACCCTGCGCCGTATGGGCCGCCGCGTCACCACAGCGGGGTTCGCCCGGCTAGTGGAGACTGCTCATGCTACCATCCCCGGCTTGGCTGTGACCACCGATGTCCTCGCCGGCTTCCCCGGCGAGGACGAGGCCGCCTTCCGCGCCAGTTACTGCTTCGTGGCGGCGATGGAGTTTGCGCGGTTGCACGTCTTCCCCTACTCTCTGCGGCCGGGCACGGCCGCCGCCCGCCTGCCAAACCGAGTGGCGCGTGAGGTGCGCGATGCGCGGGCGCACGCGATGCGCGAACTGGGTGCTGAGCAGGCATTCCGTTTTCGCCAGCGGTTCGTGGGACGGGAGATGGCGGTCCTATGGGAGCAGCGTCGGTGTGATGGTTTGTGGACGGGCTTGACCGACAACTATCTGCGGGTCGTCACGCGCGCGGAAGGAGACCTGCATAACAGGCTCATGGCCACACGGCTGCTTGCTGCGCAGAACGGTCATCTGGTGGGCGAGGTGATGGGATGAGCAACTATGTCTTTCAGTATTTCACCTGCACATGCATCTGTTGGGCAAACGCCCATTGGGCTGGCCGCCTGGACAATCTATTTTAAGGAGGAAAACTATGTTAGTTAGAGATCGAATGACCCCTAACCCCGTCACTACCACGACCGATACCAGTCTTAAGGAGGCCTTGGAACTGATCCGCAGCAAGCCGTTCCGCCATCTGCCGGTGGTGGACGAGAGCGGCAAACTGGTTGGCGTTGTGACCGAGAAAAGCCTGGTCTATGCTTCTCCCACCCCTGCTACCGCCCTCAGTGTCTTTGAAGTGGATTACATCCTCTCGCGCACGAAGATCGGGCAGATTATACAGGGGCCGGTCGTCACCGTGGAGCCCGATTTGCCTCTCGAGGAGGCAGCGCGCGTGATGATAGACCACCGCTTCGGTTGCCTGCCCGTCGTTGAGGACGATAAGCTGATCGGCATCATCAGCGACACGGACATCTTCCGCGTTTTCGTCGAAGGGCTGGGGGGCGGGCATCCCTCGCTGCGTATCACCATCGTTATCCCGGAGGAGGTAGGCAGTCTGGCACGGGTTATGAGCCATATTGCGGCTCTGGGTGGCAACATTCACTCGCTGGGCATGTTCTGGGGTGAGCAGCCTGAGGACCGGGTCGTCGCCTTCCGTCTGGAGGGAGTGGATCGCGAGACTGCTGTGCAGGCGCTGGAGGCCTACGGCGTCCAGGTCGTGCACGTGTGGGAGCCGGGTCAGAGCCGTTCGTAGTCCCCGCCTCGGAGGTGCCCCAGGCGAGATTTACCCGGCTGATCTGCCCTCGTCCCGAGGGTCGTTCTAGAGCCAGCGTGTCATTTTACTGCAGTGCATGGAGACCTTTGGAGCTTGGCATGGGTTGCTTGACAAGTCTCCACTGCGCGATTATAATGAACCTGCAATTAAGAAACCGGTCCGAAACTGGGTATAGAGAGGGGTGAAGTGAGTGACCAGAGTTATGATTGAGGAAGGCGAGTCCTTCGATTCTTTGTTGAGGCGTTTCAACAAGAAGGTACAGTCCGACCGTGTGATGTCGGAGGTACGTCGCCGTCGCTTCTTTGAGAAACCAAGCGTGATCCGCAAACGCAAGAAGGCGGCTAAATTGCGCAAGAGCCGCCGGCAGACACTGAAAGCTCGGCATCGTTATCAGTAGAACAACCTGCTGCGGTAGTAGGGCCACACGTGAGCCTGAAACAACAACTACAGGAGGACCTTAAGGAGGCGCTTCGCGCCCGTGACAGGTGTCGCAAGTCTGTCATCCGTATGGCATTGGCTGCAATCGTCAATGCCGAGGTTGAGCACGGTGGTGAGCTTGACGACGCTGGTGTGATTGCGGTCCTGCGGAAGGGGGCCCGTCGGCGGCGCGACACTATCGCCGAACTGCGGCAGGCCAGTAGGCCTGAACTGCTTGCCGAAGAGGAAGCAGAGCTGGCGATCCTTGAGGGGTATCTGCCCAGGCTCCTTTCACGCGAAGAGATCGCTGGGGAGGCGCGTCAGGTCATCTCGGAGGTCGGAGCGACCAGGATGGGAGAGATGGGCCCGGTAATGCGTCAACTGATGTCCAAACTCAAAGATCGTGCCGATGGTCACGTCGTGAGTGAAGTCGTGCGTGAGTTACTGGCTGGCTAGCCGCACTCGTTGGAGCACGCGTTACACTGATAGACAGGAGGGAGCGCCGCGTGTGCTCCCTTTTGTTAATCTTAACTGATGAGTACGAACGCAACCGACGTCAGAGGCAACGGAGGAAAACCCTCACCACGCCGGGGTGACCATCGCTGGTGGGCCTGGTTGCGCCTGATCCTGCTGGGAACGGTGCTGGCCGGAGTTACAGGCGTTGTGATGGTCCTCCCGCTGCTGCCCACTGATCGCGTGGTGCTGGAGGAGGGGGATGTTGCTCCCCAGGACATCCGTGCTCCCCGCCGCGTAACTTACGAAAGTGCCATCCTGCGCGCGGAGGAGCAGGAGCGTGCTGCAGCCGGAGTCGAGCCGGTCTATACACTTCCTGATCCTGCACTGGCCCGTCAGCAACTCGACCGTGCCCGCCAGGTGCTCGATTACCTGGGATCGGTGCGTGCCGATACGCTGGCTTCCTCTGCCCAACAGCGCGGCTGGATTCTGGCCGTGCCCGAACTGGCCAGTCTTCCCTCTGAGACGTTCAACGGCCTCCTCGCCCTGCCTGACGAGAGTTGGGACCGGGTCCAATTGGAGACACTGGCTGTGATTGACCAGGCAATGCGCCGTGAGATTCGCGAGGGGCACCTGGAGGACGCTCTTGAGGAGGTACCTGCCCAGGTCAGTCTCGACCTTTCGAGCGAGGAAACCGCCGTCACCATCGCGCTTGCGCAGCATTTCCTGGTCCCTAACTCTTTCCTTAACCCCATGGCCACGGCACAGGCTCAAGCCCGTGCCCGCGAAGAAGTACCATCTGTGCTGCGCACCTTCGAGGCCTACGAGATTATTGTACGAGAGGGAGAACGTGTCTCGGCGCTCGATATAGAAGTACTGGATCAACTCGGATTGCGACAACCCCAGGTGAGGTGGACTGATTTGACTGGCGCCGGCTTGCTGGCCGTATTGGCAACCTTGCTGTTATGCCTTTACCTGGCGCGTTTTCAGCCCGATGTGCTGTGGAATGGGCAGCAATTTCTTCTCCTGGTGTTGCTGACGTCTTTCTCGGTATTGGTAGTCGGGCTGATGGTGCCGGGGGGCATGGTTCTACGCTACCTGGCTCCGGCACCGGCGTTGGCCATGCTGGCTTCGGCTGCTCTGGGGCCGCACGCGGGTGTGGCAATTGCCGTCTTCCTCGGGGGCGCTGTTGGTGTCATTGCCGATAACTCCCTGGAGATGGCTACCTACGCTACTTTTGGTGGGCTGGTCGCCGCGCTCACACTAGGGCGAGTTGAGCGCATCGGTGCGCTCTTTCGCGCTGGCGCGTTTGTTGCCCTGGCGCACGCGGTCATTGTCGTTATCT
Organism: uncultured Anaerolineales bacterium; assembly: GCA_964412395.1. GTDB lineage: Bacteria > Chloroflexota > Anaerolineae > B4-G1 > B4-G1 > CAYPOY01. Next base: position 26,530 of record CAYPOY010000003.1, read on the forward strand.
TCCGTTTGCCGCAAGGTTTTGCCCAGCCCGGCGATTTGCTGTTCACGGCGCTGAGTGGCGTAGTCAATGGGGGCCTCTCGGCCAGCCTGGCGCTGGGTGTGCTATTCCTGATAGGCCCGCTGTTCGACATCACCACTACGATGCGGCTCATCGAGTTGAGCCGCCCTGATCACCCGCTCCTGCAACGGCTGCTGCGCGAAGCACCCGCTACGTACCATCATAGCCTGATGGTTGCTAATCTGGCCGAGCAGGCAGCCGAGCGTATCGGTGCCGACGCTCTGCTCACCCGTGTAGGGGCCTACTACCACGATGTGGGTAAGATCGCCCGCCCATACTTCTTCACCGAGAACCAGGTCAAAGGTGTGAACCCTCACGACCGGCTCGACCCGCATACGAGCGCTGAGGTCATCATTGACCACGTCAAGGATGGGCTGGAACTGGCGCGGCGTTACCGGCTGCCTCGTCGCGTGCGTGCCTTTATTCCCGAGCACCACGGCACCGATTGGGTGAGTTTCTTCTACAATAAAGCCGTACAACTGGCAGGCGACGCCGCGTTGGTTGACGAAAGCGACTTCCGCCACCAAGGCCCCAAGCCCCAGAGCAAGGAGACTGCCCTGGTCATGCTGGCCGATAGCTGTGAGGCGACCGTGCGCTCTGCACGTCCCACCAGTGCCGAGGAGGTGACAGAAATCGTCAACCGCATCATAGATCAGCGCGTGGCTGATGGTCAACTGAGTGAATGCGACCTGACCTTGCGCGATCTTGAGATTATACGCGAGACCTTCGTCTCTGCCCTGAAGGGCGTCTTTCATCCGCGCATCCAATACCCGCAACCAGAAAAAGTGACCGATACGTGAAGGCGAGATCCGAATTAAAGACATCTCTGCATACCATAGAGATACAGATTGACGAGCAGTTCCTGGCGCAGGTTCAACCCGATCTGCTGCACCAGGCTGTGCTGGCGACCCTGATCCACCAGCGGGTGGAGGAACTATGCGAGTTAGCTGTGGTGGTGACTGACGATGAGGCGTTGCACGAACTCAACCGCCGTCACAGAGGCGTGGACGCGCCGACCGATGTGCTGGCCTTCCCCAACGAGACCCGTGGACCATTCGTTGGCGCGCCAGGCCTGCTACGCTATCTGGGCGACATCATCATCTCATTCCCCCGCGCTGAGGCTCAGGCCACCAACGTCGGTCACGACGTCCAGACAGAACTGCAACTACTGGTCGTTCATGGGATGCTACACCTCCTGGGATACGATGACGTTACGGAGGAGCAGCGTGCGCAGATGTGGGCTATCCAGGCCGAGATTCTCCAGACCCTGGGGGGCGAAGCGCATCTCTCCGCGTGATATACCATGCGCAGCCGAAATATCATCGAGAGTTTCCGCTTCGCTTTTTCTGGCCTATGGTATGTTCTGCGCACCCAACGCAACCCGCGCATTCATCTGACCATCGCTGCCGCCGTGGTTGCGCTGGGGATGTGGCTAGGTCTATCGCTCACCCAGTGGGCGGTGCTGATGCTGACCATCGGCCTCGTGTTGGTGGGTGAGATGCTGAATACCGTGGTGGAAACGTTGGTGGATCTGGTTAGTCCCGGCTACCACCCGCTGGCGAAGATAGTCAAGGACGTGACGGCGGGGGTGGTGCTACTGACGGCTATCATCTCCATCATTGTCGGCCTGCTGGTGCTCGGCCCGCCGCTGTGGGAGCGGGTGTTGGGGAACTGAGCATCGGGACGGGCATAATAGGATTGCCTTCTAACCAAGATCAGACTATGGGGGGGAATAACATCGGATGAATAGGCGTCAACCCGTCTACTTGACCGCCGAAGGCATGGAGAATCTACGTCACGAACTGGACCACCTGGTCAACGTGAAACGACCTGCACTGGCCGAGCGATTGCACAAGGCGATTCAGCAGGGAGACCTCTCGGAGAACGCCGACTACATAGCCGCTAAAGAGGAACAGGGCTTCCTGGAGGGGCGTATCCAGCAGATCGAAGCGATGCTGCGCAACGCGGTGATCATCCAGGAGGATGGTCCCAGGGACAAGGTTGCTCTGGGTGGTCGTGTCACCGTCATCGAGGAAGGTGCAGAGGAGGTGGAGAACTTCCGTATCGTCGGTCCGGCTGAGGCGGATCCAACTAATGACAGATTGTCCAACGAGTCGCCTCTGGGCCGGGCATTGCTGGGACACCGGGTGGGGGACACCGTCACCGTGCAGGCCCCAGGAGGGGAGATTGTCTTCCGGATCACCTCAATCCGGTGAAGCTGCAAAAGGTGCGACGCATATTGAGAGGCGTGTCGCACCCGGTGCACCTGAGGAGTGGCAGTAGCATGCCTCTTCTGGAAATCCGCCGCCTCCGCAAATCCTACCCCGACGGCTGGACGTTGCACGACGTCAGTTTCACTGTCGAGGAGAGTGAGATACTCTGTCTGCTTGGTCCCTCCGGCTGTGGCAAGACGACGCTTCTGCGGCTCATCGCCGGCCTGGAGACACTCGATATCGGCCAGGTGTTGGTGGACGGGGAGGATGTGACCCACGTGTCCTCTCATCTGCGTGGCTTTGGGTTGATGTTCCAGGAGTATGCTCTCTTTCCGCATAAGGACGTCTTTGGCAACGTCGCCTTCGGGCTGCGGATGCAGGGGCTGAGCCGCGAGACGGTGGCAGCGCGGGTGGCCGAGGTGCTGGAGTGGGTCGGGCTGGTGGGCTTTGAGCACCGTGACGTGAACCAACTCTCGGGTGGGGAGCGCCAGCGGGTGGCGCTGGCCCGCAGTCTGGCCCCGCGGCCGTGCCTGCTGATGCTCGACGAGCCGCTGGGTGCGCTGGACCGGGCGCTGCGCGAGCGGCTGATGGGCGAACTGCCCGGTATTCTCCGCCGGGCTGGCGCGACCGCCGTCACCGTCACCCACGACCAGGAGGAGGCCTTCGCCATCGCCGACCGGGTGGTGCTGATGCAGGACGGGTGGGTGGTACAGGTGGGGACGTCGGAGGAAGTCTACCGGCAACCGGCCTCGGCCTGGGCTGCCCACTTCCTGGGGCTGATCAATCTGCTGGATGCCCGTGTCGTTGGACTGGGGCGGGTCGAGACAGCATTGGGTGTCCTTCAGGTTCGGGATTCGGGACTCGGGATTCGGGATTCGGGATTTGCAGCGAAGCTATTGATCCGACCGGAGGCGGCGCGGCTGGATGAGGCTGGCCCCAATGTCCTGCACGGGGTGATCACAGAACGCTCCTTCCGCGGTGAATACTACCGGCTAGGCGTGCGTTATGCCAGCGGGATTGAAATGACCTTCAACTTTCCGCCCAGCGTCGCTCTGCCCGCTCTCGGTGAATCTATCACACTCTCCTTGAACTCAGAGGCCCTGACACTGCTCCCGGCGGTGAAAGAAATGGATTGACGCCGTGTCACAGAGGCGGCGGGAAAGTGTAGGGTGGACGCGGGGTTGACGTGTAGTATCGTTGGCCAGGGCATAGTATAATTGGTACAGAGTCGGTAATCTTTGGCCTTGCCCGATAGGAGGTGCGTGATGACCCAGCCAGCTCGTATTGTCTCTCGCCTTTGGTTTCCCCTCGCCGTTGGACTGGCAGCCGTCTGCGGGTTGCTTCTCACCATTCGTCCGATCACTGTTGCCTCCCCCCCGCAGGAGCAGCCGACCGATGCTTTCACCCTGTGGCTCCTACCTCCTGAGACGTCACCTGCGCCAGGCCCCTGGCCGCTGGCCGTAGAGGCACATCAGGCTGGCTGGCTGGCACGGGGCGCGGTCGTCGAAAGACGGTTGGCGGCGCTGAAGGCCGAGGGCCGCGTCGCCACTTTTGAACCCCTGCCGGATGGCATTGGCTTCACCGTCGCTGCACCGGCCGGCCTGCCGCCAGAGGTGCACCGCTGGCCCGAGGTGGTCCGCGTCACTCTGCCCGGTGAGGCGACGCCGGAACTACTCGCAACCTGGTGGTGGCAGGGATTGGACGTCGCTGCCACGGTACGGGCAGCCCCACTGAGCGCCCAGCAGGTGACCACGCTCACGCTCAGCCTGGGGCTGCATAATCACCTCGTCAGCGGTTCCACGCCCCGGCCGGAACCTGTCGCGCTGAGCCTGACCCGCGACGGCGAGGCGATTGCCAGCAACACGGCGACGCCTTTCCCTGACGGTAGCGGCGGCTACCTTTACGCCGTCACGCTCTATGGGACTTACTACGGGTGCGGCGGGGATGGTGGCGGGGGCGGCTACTGCTACCCCTCCATCGAGCCTGGCGATGTCCTGCAGGCCGCCCAGGCCGGGCAGACCTTCTCGCTGACCGTCCCGCTTCTCACCGCGCTGGCCGACCAGGACACGGCGACTGTCTACGGTCAGGCTCCGCCGTCCACGACGCTGGAAGTCTACTTCTACCGCTACGGCAATCCTTGCGTTGCTTATCAACAGACCGTCACCGCTGCGGCCACCGGTGACTACCAGGCCGATTTCGGCAGCCTGGCCCTGGTCACGCCGCGTGACTACGGCTACGTCTTCTACGCCCCTGAGAATGAGAACGAGGCCGGCGATCACGTCTACGCCCGCTACAACGTTCCCTTCCTGCGGGTTGGAGTCAAGGATGACTACGCGGATGGCGTCGTCGCGCCCTGCACGACTGTCACCGCCACGCTCCACGACCACACGGGCGTTCTCCGTGAACTGGACTATGGCTTCTCCTCGTCCGACGGCGCGTTCGGCGTTTACTTTTACTCATCCCTTCAAGTCGGCGACACTATCGTCATCACGGCAGCGGGACAGGTCGTGAGCATGACCGTCCCGGCACTCACCGCCCGTCCCGATCCAACCAGCGACGTCATCGGCGGCGAGGCCCCGCCCGGTGCAGCGGTGCAGGTGGACCTGTATCGAGGGCCGCTGGAGTGTGGTTATTATCCCTCCTGCCCGCCGTATGGCGATCCTGACTACAGCCTCTCGGTCACAGCCGTGTTGACGGGTACCCTGGCGGGCACCTATGCGGCCGACTTCACCGGTCTGGCCGACGTCGTCGCCGGAGACTACGGCGTCGTCTACGTGACCAATGCCGCTGGTCACCAGGTCTATCGCTGCTTTGCTGTTCCTTTCCTGCGGGCCCATCCAGGGGACTACTACTGGCTGACGGGGCAGGTTAACGGCAGCGGGCCGGTGACGATCACCGTGCAGGGGAACAGTGGTATCCCACGGGAGGTGCGCCCGGCGTGGGCTTACGGTCTGGGCTACTTCGATGACTATGGTGGGGAGAGCAAGCTGCGGTTGCTCACCGGCGACCAGGTGACCGTGACCACGGAGGGTGGTGAGGAGACAGGGCTGACGGTGCCTCTGTTGACAACCTACGCTGAGCGGGTGAATTCGATTGTCCACGGCCAGGCGCCACCCGGCAGCCTGCTGCGGGTCGGCCTATCGCATGCTGATGTATATCTGGCCGGGGGCGGCCCGCCCTACTACCCCAGCTATGAACACACCCTCTGGGTGACAAGCACCGCCGGCGGCGTCTACACCGCTGACTTCAGCAGCCTGACGACGATGGAGCCCAGAGACTATGGGGCCGTTTTCTACGTCAATCCTGAAGGCCACGAGCTCTATCTGGAGTTCACCGTGCCGGCTGTGCCGGCTGTGCCGGTCGTGCGCGTGCAGAGCGGCAGCAACTATGTCACCGGCGCGCTCCCCGTTGAGTCGGGACAAATCATCGTCACCCTGCGCGGCGCATCGGGCCAGGTCAAGGCGACGGCTACCACCTGGTCTTGCTACGATGGCTCCTTCGACGTCTACCTTTACCAGGATGAGCAATGGGCCATCATCGAGGCTGGCGATACCGTGGAGGTCGCTGCCGGGGATACGCTCGTCACCGTCGCCGTACCCACGCTAACGGTGCAGGCCGACTGGACCGCCGACAGCCTCTTCGGTCAGGCACTGCCCGATGCACCTCTGAAAGTCACCTGGTACGGTGGAGACGACTGGGATGAGCCGAGCCGCACCTGGGTGGTCACCTCCACGATAGCAGGCAGCTACAGCCTCGATCTGAGCGGCCAGGTGGATCTGGAGCGGGGAGACCAGATCAAGGTCACCTGGACCGACGAGAACGACAATGAAGTGTGGGTGTCCTACCGCGCCCCGCGCCTCGAAGCGGCGTTGGGAAGCAGCGATGTCAACCTGGTTGGCCCTCTGTACAGTCCCCTGACGCTGACGCTGCTGAGCATTGACGGCGCGTTGCTCTACACCGGGACCACCACCCTCGACGCCTCCGGCCAGGCCTGGTTCTACCTGTACGACCCGGACAGTGGCATCCCACTATACCAGGAAACCGGCCAGACGTTGGTGGCCGACCTGGCGGGCGAGGTGATGACGTTGACTCTGCCCCACCTGACGGCACGGGCCGACCCGCTGGCCGACACGGTCTCGGGTGAGGCTCCTCCTGGAGCCAGACTGGTCGTCTACGCCGCATCGTGGTGGGACTGGTCATCGGTCGCGGCGACAATCACCGGCGACGGCGACGCTGGAGGCGGTGGATGGTGGGACTGGTTACCGGTCACGGTGACGATTACCGGGACCTACAGCGTGGACTTCAGTGATGTGGTGGACTTTGGCAGCAGCAGCGGCGGTGAAGTCGTCTATCTGCACCCGGACGGTCACCGCGTCACGCTGGGTTACGCTGTACCTCACATCGAGGTGGCGCTGGGGGAACCTTACGTCAACGGCGTAGCACCAGGGCCGGGGGTGGTGACTGTCACGCTGCGCGACGAGGGTGGGGACTTCAAGGGTAGCGGTGTTGACACGAACTGGTGCGACTGGTTATATGTCTATCTGACCGACGCTCAACAGGAGCCTGTGCCAGTGGCCGGTGGCGATGTGCTCGTTGTTGAGGCGGGTGGTAGCGTGTTTACCTTTGCAGTGCCAGCGCTGGCGGCCTCCTTCGATCAGCGGACGGGAATCCTGACCGGCACCGCGCCGGCCGGGGTGTGGCTCCGCGTCTTCCTGGGAGGAGGTTCTCGCCAGGTGCGGGCTGGTTCTGACGGAACTTGTGCGATGGACTGGAGCGACCTATCGCCCCGCTCCGGGGAGCAGGGCAGTCTGGAGTATGCCGATGACCTGGGGAACCGGACGAGGCTGTATTTTACCGTTCCCTACTACGATCTCTACCTGCCGCTGGTCTACAGAGGTGGGTAAGTTTATTTAGCTTTGCGGTTGGGGAGTGGCATAACCGGGGTTTTTACCAGCCATAATCCTTGCAAAAATTCGCAAATTCCGCAAGGATCAAATCATCGCCTGTGGTCGCGCGGCGGTCTGGATCTCGTGTACCAATTGAGGTGTGTCAATGTCCTTGAGGACGTAGCGCGCAGCGCCCATGCGACGGGCTTCCATCTGCTCTTCAGCGTCGGGGTAAGAAGTAAGGACAACGACGTTGGTGTTGGGGCACTGCTTGGTCAGGCAACGCAGCGCTTCTAGCCCCTGCCTGTCGGCTCGCTTGGTCTCCAGCAGCACGACGTCGGGTTTCAGTCTCGCTGCATCCCGCAGGCCAGTCTTCCAGCAGCCAGTACAACCGACGATCTCTACCCCGGCTGCGGTGCGCAGCCGGGCCTCGAGTGCCTCTCGTACAGCATCATGGTCGTCAATGATGAGTAGTCGTGTTGGTGCCATCTTCCCTCATCTGCCCTTACAATTGTCAACAGTATAATGGAACCATTATGCGGGTGTTAGTGTCATCCGTCCCCGATTTCCTCTGACGTTTGTACCGAACCATTTTGTGGGTTGACGATCTCCCTGCCTTGTGGTATCCTCTCTACCGATGGGTAAAAAGGAGCAGATCAAAGCGGTGGGCCTGCTTTCGGGCGGGCTCGATAGTATCCTGGCCGTCCGAATCATGCTCGCACAGGGGATTGAGATCACCGCGCTGCACTTTCGGACGAGCTTCTCCTACGTCGAGCGGAACCGCGCAATCGGACGTGGGGCGCCTATGCCTTCCGATGCCGAGCGGGCGGCTGCGATGCTAGGGGCGCCGTTGGAAGTGATTGACGTCTCCGACGATTACCTCCCGTTGGTGCTCCACCCCCGTTACGGATATGGTTCGGGGATGAATCCTTGCGTGGACTGCCGTATCTTTCTGCTGCGCGAGGCAAAGGCCTGGATGGAGGATCACGACTATCACTTCGTCTTCACCGGCGAGGTGGTCGGCCAGCGACCCAAGAGCCAGATGCGGCCCAGTCTCAACACCGTCGAGCGCGAAAGCGGCCTGCGGGGCTATCTGCTCCGGCCGCTCTCGGCTAAGCTCCTGAAGCCAACTATGCCAGAACAGCGGGGCTGGGTGGATCGGGAGAAACTGCACGCCATCAGCGGGAGGGGCCGCAAAGCGCAGATCGCGCTGGCGGAGCAGTTCGGCATCACTGACTACCCACAGCCCTCCGGTGGCTGTTGCTATTTGATTGACCAGACCTACGTCCGTCGCCTGCGTGATTTTCTGGCCTACGAGGGAGCTGAGGCGCTGACCCGTGAGCAGGTGCAACTCCTGGCAATGGGGCGACACCTGCGCTTGTCCTCTGGGCGCAAGGTGATTGTCGGGCGCCACGAGCGGGAGAATGAGTACCTGGAGACTTGTGGTGTGTGGGGGGGCTTGCTCACGACGGTGGATCACCCTGGTCCGACGACGCTGGTGCTGGGCGAGCCCGCGCGGGAGGAGATCGAACTGGCGGCGCGGATCACCGCTGGTTATTCCGACGGCAGAGGTAAACCTGCCGTGCGCGTCGAAGTGCGCCACGACAGCGGGCAGGAAGCAGGATGCGAGGTGCTGACGGTCGAGCCGATGCCAAGGGAGGAGATAAGGGCGCTGATGGTGTAGGGATGTTGAACACCTGGACATTTCTGCTCCGAAATTTTCCGGCCTGTTCGATTTGCCCTCAGCAGTGGGATAGAGTATAATGTAACCTATCCCATTCGTAGCGCAGGCGACGAGGGAAGGAAGGGAGAGTCCAGCAGTTGACGCCGGTCTACACTGTTCTGCTTGTGGAGGGGAGGAAGCCCGCGGCAGAGTATCTAGCCCCTGTCCTGAACGATCAGGGGTATAATGTCGTTGCAGCCCGCACGCGAAGGGATGCCTTGGCTAAGGTACAGGAGGCACACCCAGCAGTGATTGTGTTGGATTCTCTCTCGCTGCGCTTCAGTTGTCGTCGTTTCTGCGACACCTTGCGGGATTCCGCTCTCGAAATCCCGGTGCTGATGTTGTTGCCAGATGGAGAGAAGATTGACCGCAGCGTGGGCGCGCATGCCTATCTGCACTATCCTTTTTCTACTAAGCAGTTGACCAACCAGGTAGCCGATTTGCTAACTGCCATACTCCAGATAGGCGACGTGGTCTTCAACGTTGAGCAATGCTCTGTCATCTACAGTAAGCACAAGAGACACCTCACCCCCAAGGAGGCTCGCCTCCTTGAGGTCTTCATGCGCCATCCGAGTCAGGTTTTGACTCGGGCCTTCTTGATGAAGCAGGTGTGGGACACCGACTATCTGGGTGATACACGCACCCTCGACGTCCACGTCCATTGGGTGCGCAAGGCAATTGAGGAAGACCACGCGTCGCCGGTCTACCTGCGCACGACCCGCGGGAAGGGCTACCGCTTCGAGGTGCCAGAAAAGGAATGACGCGGCGGATTTGCTCAAATCCCACTTTATGGTACAATCATAATAGATTGACCCAGTACACACGTCTCCTGACCGGTGAGATCGTGCCAGGTGAACAGCCAACCTGGTCTCTCAACAGAATGAGGGAGACGGAGGATATAACGGTATAAGGAGGTTCCTCTATGGCTGTTGTTTCCATGAAAGCACTCCTGGAAACGGGAGTGCACTTCGGTCACCGCACACGGCGCTGGAATCCGAAGATGAAGCCCTACATCTTCACAGAGCGCAATGGGGTGCACATCATAGACCTGCAACAGACTATCGCTGCGCTTGGCAGGTGCTGCGAACTGGTCCAGAACACTGTGGCTGCCGAGGGGACGGTGCTTTTCGTGGGCACCAAGCGGCAGGCTCAGGAGACTATCGCTCAGGAGGCGCAACGCTGTGGGATGCCCTATGTCAACCAGCGCTGGCTGGGTGGTACGTTGACCAACTGGAGCACTATCCGGCAGCGCATTGACCACTTGCTCAATCTGGAAGCGCGCCGCGACCGGGGTGACTTCGAGCGCCTGACGAAGAAAGAGGCCCTGGGCCTGCAACACCAGATCGAGAAACTCAACAATCGGCTGGGAGGCATCAGGGAAATGCGTGACCTCCCCGATCTGCTCTACATCGTGGACGTGCAACGAGAGGCCACCGTAGTAGCAGAGGCTAACAAGCTGAACATTCCTATCATCGCCGTCGTGGATACCAACTGTAATCCCGACCCAATTGATTACGTGATCCCGGCCAACGACGATGCTATCCGCGCCGTCAAGTTGATCACATCAAAGGTTGCAGACGCTGTGCTGCAGGGAGTTGCTCAACGTAAAGCCTACGAACCGGAAGCCCTTGAGGGTGAGGAAATCAGTATCAAGGATGAGAAGTATCTTAGCGCCGCCACTTTGGCCCGTTTGAAGGAATTGACGTTCGAAGGGGGGGAGGCGGAAAAGGTAGCGCAGCCTGTTGCGGAGGCAGTGCCGGCCGAAGAGATGACCGACGAGTTGGCCGAGCCAGTTGAGGAGTCGAGTGAACTGGTGGAGGAGGTAGCGGAGGAGCCTGTGGCAGAGAGTGTGACAGTGGCGGAGCACGAGCAGGAAAAAGACGAGCCCTGAGTCTTCCCTGTGGCTGGCACTCGTAGATAGTAAACCATAGTACAAGGAGAACATAGCTTGGAAATCACCGCTGCAATGGTCAAGGAACTACGGCAAGCGACTAGCGCTGGGGTACTGGACTGCCGTAACGCGTTGGAAGCTTCTACTGGCGACTTTGAGAGCGCAGTCGCTTATTTGCGTGAAAAGGGGCTATCTGCGGCTGCCAGGCGGGCAGGTCGCCAGGCGTCTGATGGGCGCGTGGAGGCGTACATTCACCCCGGCAGTCGCATTGCTGTGCTATTGGAATTGAATTGCGAGACTGATTTCGTCGCTCGCACAGATGACTTCAAGACCTTGGCTCACGATTTGGCACTCCACATTGCCTTCGCCGCGCCACTCTATCTCACTCGCGAAGACGTGCCCGAGGAAGTGATTGAGCGCGAACGGGCCATCTACCGTGCCCAGGCTTTGGAGGCAGGCAAGCCCGAACACATCGTGGACCGCATTGTCGAGGGGCGACTGGAGAAGTTCTACCAGCAGGGCTGCCTGATGGGTCAGCCCTTTGTCAAGGACGAGGACAAGACTGTACAGGATTTGATCACCGACGCTAGCGCCAAACTTGGCGAGAACATCATCCTGCGCCGCTTCGTGCGCTACAAAGTGGGAGAAGTTCTGGAGTGAGGATGGCTGTCGCAAAGTACAAACGGGTCTTGCTCAAACTAGGCGGCGAGGCACTGGCCGGTGCTGGGGGCTTTGGCATCAGTCCTCACATGGCGGAAGAGATCGCTGCCAAAGTGTTGGCCGTGCGTGACCTGGAGGTGGAAGCCGCTATTGTCATGGGAGCGGGCAACATCTGGCGTGGTCGGGATGGCCTTGTGCATGGGATGGACCGCGCCACGGCGGATCATATGGGTATGTTGGCGACGGTGATGAATGCTCTCGCTCTGGCCGATGCATTAGAGCGCATGGGGGTTACCACCCGCGTGCAGACTGCTATCGAAATGCGGACTATCGCTGAACCTTACATCCGTCTGCGGGCAATCCGACACTTGGAGAAGGGGCGCGTCGTCATCATCGGTGGCGGTACGGGTAACCCATACTTCACCACCGACACGGCTGCGGCGCTCAGGGCGATGGAAATTGACGCCGACCTGTTGATCAAGGCTACGAAGGTGGACGGTGTCTACGCCGAGGATCCGCACGACAACCCCGACGCCGAGCGATTCGATCATCTAACCTATATGCAGGCGCTCGAGCGACGGGTGGGTGTGATGGACGCTACAGCGATCTCACTGTGTATGGAAAACGACCTGCCTATCCTCGTGCTCAACCTGTGGCAGCCCCATGGCCTGGAGCGGGGTGTAGCTGGGGAGAACATTGGGACGCTGATTTCTCGATAGCGGTGATCAAAGATGATCCGAGAACTGATCCGCGAGACAGAGGGTCGCATGCGTAAAACCATCGGGGTGTTGGAGTCCGACTTGCGTACCATTCGCACCGGGCGAGCCTCCCCGGCATTGTTGGAACGGGTGATGGTGGAGTATTACGGTACACCCACACTTCTCAACCGATTGGCTGTCGTATCTGCCCCGGAACCTCAATTGCTCACCATCCGGCCCTACGATCCAGGGTCGCTGGGTGACATTGAGCGGGCCATCCTCAAGTCTGAACTGGGGCTCACGCCTACTGATGATGGCAGGATCATCCGCCTTCCAATTCCACGCTTAACCGAGGAGCGTCGGCGAGAACTGGCAAAATTGGTGCGCCAGCGCGTCGAGGAGGGAAAGATAGCGCTGCGAAACATTCGCCGTGAGGCGCTGGATGATCTGCGCGAATTTGAGAAAGAGAAGCTTATTTCTGAAGACGACTTCTACCGTGGCAAAGACGACCTTCAGGACCTCACTGACCGCTATGCTGAACAGATGGACGAGATTAGCGCCCGCAAGCAACGGGATGTCCTGGCAGGCTAGCGTGATTTCTACTTCCCATTCTCAGGGGTCGTAGCCTACGATAATGTCCTCTCAACAACGGGATGGTCAGCGATACCCCCCTCTGGAACGGGTACCCCAGCACGTTGGCATCATCATGGATGGTAACGGCCGCTGGGCTCGGTCACGAGGTTTACCTCGGGCGGCTGGGCACCGTGCGGGGACGGAAAACCTGCGCCGCATTTTGCGGGCAGCGGTTGAGTTCGGCCTTCAGATCTTGACTATTTTCGCCTTCTCGACCGAAAACTGGGGCCGCCCGGCGGGCGAAGTTGAGGCCTTGTTGTCTATCCTGGAGAGGGTTATTGATCGCGAGTTGTCGGAACTGCATCAAGAAGGTGTCCAACTGCGTTACGTTGGCCGGCTGGATCGTATTCCCCCGAAGTTGCGGCAGAAAGTCCTGGATGCTATCGAACTGACCAGGAACAACCAGCGACTGATTCTCAACGTGGCTTTCGACTATGGCGGGCGGGCCGAGCTGGTGGATGCAATACGTCGCATTATCGCCGACGGTGTGTCTGCTGAGCAAGTGGACGAACCGCTTGTCAGTCGTTATCTCTATACGACAGGGTTGCCTGACCCCGACCTGATCATTCGCACCAGTGGGGAGATGCGGGTCAGCAACTTCCTCATTTGGCAGGGAGCATACGCCGAGTTTTACGTGTCCTCCGCTCTGTGGCCCGATTTCGATAAGGATGAACTCTACAAGGCCCTGGAGAATTACAGCCAACGCGAGCGCCGTTTTGGCCTGGTGCCTGGGTAGGGCATCGCTGTAAACAAACGACGCCAGGGACTACATCACTGGCACTGTTGTATAGAATTGCCCTGCAGGATTTGCGTTACCCGCGAGAATCCTGTAGGACAAGATGCCATCTTGTCCTACATTGGTTGCGGCTTGGCCGCGTTATGCTGGTTATTGGAATACTACTCTCAAGTGCTTCTTGACCTGTGCTGCGTACACGTCTGCTCACCGCCGCTATTCTGATCCCGATCGTCGTATACTGCATCTACCTGGGTGGCCCGCTGTTCCTGGCTCTGGTGGTATTGCTGCTGACGCTGGCCGAGATTGAATTCTGCCGCCTGGTGGCCCGCCGTGGCTTCCGTCCAGCTCTCGCCTTCGGGCTTGGGATGGTGTGGCTCTTCCTGTTGGACGCTCAGTTGGACGTCCAGTTCTCGACGTTGAGATTGCTGCAGCCTGGCATGGCGCTGATTCTGCTGGGCTCCCTTGCATGGCAACTGTTTCGTCGCCAGGGTTCGCCGGTGGCCGATTGGGCGCTGACCGTGACGGGTGGCCTCTACCTGGGGCTGTGTGGAGCCTGCCTGATTGGGCTACGGGGCCTGCATGATGGTCTCTGGTGGACGCTGACCGTCGTGCCTTCTATCATGCTCGCCGATACCGGCGCGTATTTCGTCGGGCGGGCGTGGGGGCGGCACAAGTTGTCGCCCACGTTAAGTCCCGGCAAGACGTGGGAGGGCTATGTAGCGGGTGTGATCATCGGTGGGTTGATGACGGCGTTGCTCGCCTCGCTCTGGCACAGCGGGGCGGGCGCGGGGACTGCCATTAGCGGTGTACATGGCCTGATCCTGGGGGTGCTGATTGCCGTCTTCGCCCCGCTAGGCGACCTGGCCGTCTCGATGATCAAACGGCAGGCCGGTGTGAAAGA
>CAYPOY010000004.1:0-39715 GCA_964412395.1 uncultured Anaerolineales bacterium
TCTTATCCGAATCTGATAAGATCATGAGTATCCTGAATCCCCATTCCTTGTATGTTAGAATATCCGAAATGAACTGATCAGATTTATCATCGGCATAAAGAATTACATTATGAACATTATGACCATTCACTCTGAAATATTTAAAGACCCGGAAAATAATCAGTCTGAAAATGAACAATGACAGAAGATTCACAACAGTGAATGAAATGATCATATAGTGACTGAAGATATGAAGATCGAAAATGTGTTTATACAGGAAAATCAGAAGAAAGCCGATAAAATTAAAATTCAGCAGTTTAAATAGCACTGAAAGTGTTGATCTGGTCCTGGGAACATCTGAAATGTTCATCATCTTTAACAGCAATGCCCATGTCGGAATGATCAGCAACAACATATATACATAATCAATGGTAAAAACAAAATAATTTGTTTCGATAAGATTTGCTATGTAGTATGCTGCAAAATAAGATATAACCGTAATAATGATATCAAGAAAGGGGAATATTGCCTGTATCTTATTTGCTGAGAATAGATTCGTAATAACTTTATTTATCATCTTAAATCGCATAGGTTGTTGTGATATATGTGAGCAAATTTAAGCATCTTTATGCCATCAAACAGCATATAATTAGTGAATAAGCTCAATATTTTGATCAAGACCGATTTTTATGGGACGGAACATATTTTACAATAGTCAGAACCGAATACCGAAAAATAAAAATTTATTTAACGCTATGCATTTATTCCAGGATTAACTACTAAAAATAGTTAGTCAAGGATCAATAATTTCTGAGTATTGATTACTTCATTTCTGTTATACAGCACTACCAGATATACTCCACTGTTTAACGAACTTATATTAAGTTCAACCGAATCTAGGTTAATCGTTGAAGTTATATCTTCTGTGTAAAGTACTTTCCCGTATATATCAAGTATTTTGATAAAGTATCTTTCGGTAATGTCTGTGTTCCCTTCGGGATTTGTAAGTATTAACGTAACAAAATTGTTTGCCGGGTTTGGGTACAGGTGGAGTTTATATTCATGTGAATTCAGTACATAATCAAGATTGGAAAAGGGTGATGCAAGGTAATTGGTAAATATTTCTTCAGGCGACAAAGAACGGTCATAAACCGCCAGGAGATAAATATCTCCCAGCCAGGGTGAGTCTTTATAAAAATTGTTCGCAATTAGTAGGGAATAGTCATTCTCCCAATTGGCATAATTTGCGGGTCTGTATCCTGTGATCATTTCTTCACCATTGACATATAGCTTTTCATTACCTGAATTACTGTGTGTGAAAACTATATGTTGTAATATATCAGCATCTAGAGTTTCATTCAGAATTAACTCTGGCCTTCCATAGTCATCAGTTGTAGTAGTCCTTAAATTTGTAGAATAGATTATTTTGTCAGGGTTTTGTGCATCAGTGTAAACATTGAGCGAAAATGCCTGTGACGAATTATTCTCAAGAGATAGAATTTTTGAGGTGTTCTGTGTTTGCAAACTATTGGTTTTTAACCAGCACTCAACGGTTATTTCGTTTGTAAATTTGCATGCGTTGCTAATTTTCAATGCATCTCCAAGTGAATTAAGCAGGGTACCTGAAATAATTTTAAGTTTTCCATTTGCACTAGCATCAATCTTATCAGGATCCCGGATTTCCAGATCCAAAGGAATATCGAATCCGGAACGATCAGGAACGAGAGATTTCGAAAAGGATGAAAAATTGTATTCAGCAATCAAGCCATCTTTAACTCTTAAAGTCTCATTCAGGGTAGGGCTTGAGATTCTGATCTCATTACTATTATCAGATTCTCCCACCTCATTTATTGCACTAACAGTGTATAAATAGGTAACGCCTAGTTCTAGATAGGAATCAACATATGAAGATAGGTTTGGAGAGGTGGTATAAATAATTTCAAAATCCTCAGAAGGATATGGTGCACGTTTAATAATAAAACCTTGTTCATTGTATGAATTATCCCTCCATTTGAGAGATATATTGTCTGTATTAATATCAGAAACATCCAATGAACTTGGAGGAGCTGGTAATTTCCCATCATAAGTAAATATGCGAACTGTATCTGAAAATGCAGAGTACCCAAAATCATTAAAAGCTCTTAAAAGGTAATAATATACTGATAAAGGTTGAATATCGGAAGTGTCAGTATACTGTGTTATATCAGGCTCTGTTGAAAGAATTCTATTAAATAAGAGTGTGCTGTCGGCTCGGTATAGTTCAAACCCATTTTCATTATTTGACATATCAGCCCATTCTAACTCAATTAAAAATGAGCCAATATAGGGACTATTAAAGTTGATTGGCGCCCCTGGGGGTACGTCTTGGGGAGTAATAAATATATTCAAGGTGTTTGAAAAATTAGAATATCCGACGATGTTAAATGCTCTTATGCGGTATGAATAAGTTATATTTTCCTCGATGTCATTATCTACAAAAGTTGTTTGATTTGATTCCAAAAATCTTAATATGGTGAAATTGCCATTATTAATAGCTCTCTGGATTTGAAAACCTGATTCATTAGATGAATTATCTGTCCATTTAATCGTGGCTGAATTTTTAGAAATATTGGCAGAGGTAACATTTGAAGGGGCAAGAGGCAAGGTAGCGATAGAATCAGGTAAAGTAGTAAGAGAAAATACAGGTGTAAATGCTGATTTTCCTACACTATTGAAAGCCAGTATTTTGTAATAATAGGTGGCATTTGCATCGAGTGATGAATTATTGAATTCAGTAGCATTGGCTGGAGTAATTCCGATTTTCACAAAGCCTTCTGTAGCAGAAGATGAACGGTAAATTTCAAACCCATCTTCATTATTCGAATTATCTGTCCATTTAATGGTGGCTGAATTTATAGTAATATTGGCAGAGGAGACATTTGAAGGGGCTAGAGGAAGGGTAACAACAGAACCATTAATTATTTTACGCCAATAATTAATGGTTCTGTTGGTCGGACTTAATGTGTTTCCCCGGGGAACATTAATGTTGCTTTTGAAAGTATATAGCATTACGTTATCAATTCTTAACCATTCAGATATAGGATTTCTCCAATCATCTGTACTTCCACCAAAAAAAGAATATATCCTCATACAGTCGATACCAAGATCAGCAGTATGCCTGAATAGTAAATGAGATACTTGGGTAACAAGTTTGCCATCAAAGTAGGCTTCAAGTATACCGTCATAATTACCTCTCCCCTCAGAATTTATGGTGTTTAAAACCATTCTATAGGTAATATTATGCCATTCACCCGGTTTACATTTAGATAGAGTTCCTGACCCATATTCCATTATGGCAGAGGAAGGCAAAAAATTGGTAGTACTGGGATAATTTCTACCCCAAGGGTATGAATCACCATATTCCGTCGCTTTGGAATCGGGAAAGTATACATAGAAGACGATTTGACCATCTTCTTTGAACATAAGCCCGCCAGTAAATCCATCATAACCTGTAGGTACAATACCAGGATTTACAGTTCCACCCTTAACTGAAGGTAGTTTACCTCCCATTTGGTATTGAAATCCTGGCATGAAATAAAGATCGTAGGAAATATATAATTCATTTTTTTTGTCTATAAAAGCCTCCCAAGACGTTCCTCCTTCACTTGAGCCAAGAGAATTTGCAGGGAAATTTATCTGAAGCGATTTTGTGGGATTAATATTATCATTGGTGTTACGAACAATATCTGTTTCAGATAGACGTGAATTCCATGTAGGAGACAGCCAATCACTTTTCCATTCATCCACTAAATAATTTCCAAGTGTATTATTTTCAAAATCATGTTTAAAAACAATATTCAGGTCATCAAGGCTATTTTGCGGAAAAATATTTAAGGTAATAAAAATCAAAAATATTGAACAAGTTGTAATTTGTTTCATAATTAAAAAATGCTATTTCAGAGAAGTTAGTAGTAGTTTTATCAATAAAAACTTATGGTTCGTCAATTTAGTATTTGCAATGATACTATTTTTAAAGAAATAATGCTGAGAAAAAATTATGAATAAATGGTTAAATCTATCAAAAAATCATTTTTATTGATGTTATCATAACGTGATGATATGTTTTTTAAATCATGATTAAACCTGCTACTATATTGAAATAATAGAATAAAAAGGAGAGAAATTCACGAATCTATCATAATCATTGCATAAACCGATTCCATAATAGAAGTCCTGACAGGTTTGCATAACCTGTCAGGACTGAAAAATCATATATTTTTTTATTAATGAAGTATTAGCAACTTTTCAGTTATTGTTTTATCTACCGTCTGCAATAGAAAATAATATAGACCATTTATTTTATCGCTTAGATCAATGCTTTCATATCCATATGTCTTTGCCGGGATTTCTTTTGAATAAACAGTCTTGCCTGTTTGGTCGATTACTTTTAAAATTGATGGCTGTTCATCGGATGAATCTGTTTTATCTATTCCGACATTGACATGACCCCTGCTTGGGTTAGGATAAACACTGAAGGTGTTATCACTGTTATCTTGTGTGTTGTTAGCGATACTTGTAATACCCGATATTATTTCTGAGATTCCAATATCAGGAAATCCAGCATATGGCACGCTCACTCCAAAGTAATCTCTCTCGAGGCCAACAACCTTCCCTGCATTAATTGCAGGTGAATTTTGAGTTATTGAGAAATTATCATTGTACATATCGACAAATTGAGGGTCTTTACAGAATGAATTGATATCAATCTGATAATCATTTTTAAAGTCAGACAAGCTGTTGTATGTTTTATCTGCAATTTCAATAAAGCCGTCGCGCTTGGGATAGAAGATATTATTGTCCGATAGAAATGTATCTAATTTAAGATTTAATGCTATATCACCATCCTTAGAAAGATAAAAGATATTGTTATAAAGTAAAAGATATCCATATGATGTAGAGACTCCGCTTTCATTTTCATAAAATACATTGTTGTAAATATTAGTTGTCGAAGTCAAACTGGCTATTTCAATGGCTTTATAATTGCTCTTAAAAATGTTATAATAAACATTGTTTAAAGTCGCCAAGGAATAGATACCCATAATACAGTTATTAAAAGTGTTGTATTTCAGGGTTATTTGTTTGCCTTCTATTATTCTTACTCCATTGTCAGAATTTTCTATAATACAGTTCTGTATAGTATACTCACTTGAAGCATTACCCAACAAGTATATACCGCCAATTGCATTATCTGCTATGATGTGAATATCTGCTATGTACAGATTATCTTTATCTAATGCCTGTATTGCATAACTCTCTGAAGTACTTTCGATTATAGGAAAATCTCCTTCTCCATATGAACCCAATGTAGCATCGTCACAATAAATACTTATCTTATCTTCATTAGCAGTTGTCCCTCTTTTTTGGAAATATTTATAACCATTTTCCCACGTTATGTCTTTCCATGAGTTAAAAGGATGCTCAAGTGATCCATTTTCAGATATGTCGTTCACGTTTGTAGGATCAATATATACTATCCTGGGATCGGGAACTAAACGGATAGTGATTATTGCCTGATTATCCATTATTTCTTGTCCATTATCTTCAACACGAATAACCAATTCATATTGTAACTGCTCATAGTTAAATATTTCATTGTTAGATGTCGAAATTTCGCCTGTTGCCTGATCTAGTATAAATAAATTTTGGTCATTGCCAGAAATAATTGTATAAGTTAATACTTGTCCCTGATCCGGATCTGAAGCAGAAACGAATCCCAGGTGAGGAGCTTCATAATTAATTTCATCAACAATCAGGGTCTGGTTCTGTATTCGAGGTTGATTGTTCACAACAAGTTCACTATCATTCATCTCAGTCATAATCAAACTATTTAAAAAACCATAGGAGAATGAACTACCACTCCATGAAATATCTATATTGTTGGATGACGGTTTAATTATCCATGAAACAGTATTATGTGTATTATTAGCAACATTAAGTGATTTGGTAATATTTGAAATCGTGTAGTTAGTTACATAATCTCCAGCGGAAAATGATCCAAGAATTTCAAATTTATATATTTTACTTTCGTCAAGATTCATAATTTGAATTGTTTTTGTTGAGTAATTATCTGCCCGCCAACTTGTCCTCATAACTTCGTCGGGATATATACCTGGATAGGAACCGTATATTGAAGTATATATTTCGCTGGAGGCAACAAACAAATCAAGATCAGTTAGTTGACCTTTACCATTTTTGAGATGGTGTATTGTCCCATTGGAACTAGTAATTAAGTTGTTCCAGTCAGATGATGCAGCAATTTGTTCATCTTGAATAAAGTTAATTTTGATATTATTTAATGAACTTGTTGTATCAGAAGAATCTACAGGTACTGGTTCAGGCGTGGTGTTGTCAAAATTTCGCCAATAATTAATGGTACGATCAGTAGGGCTAAGGGTGTTGCCTCTTGGAACACTAATTTCGTCTTTAAATGTATATAAAAGGAAATTATCAAAATTAACCCATTCATTAATAGGATTGCGCCAATCGTCCGTACTACCGCCAAAAAAAGAATACAACCTCATTGCATCAATACCTATATCTTGTGTATGTCTGAATAGAATTTGAGAAACTTGGGTTACAAGCTTCCCGTCAAAATAAGCCTCCATAATTCCGTCATAATTTCCTCCTCCACCAGATTTAACTGTATTGAGAACCATCCTGTACGTTATATTATGCCAGGTTCCGGGGTTTGCATAAGAAATATCACCACTTGCATAATTCACATTAACCTTTGAAGGGGCAAATGAGGTTTCATTATAACCCTTCGATCCCCAAAAAACGGTAATTCCTCCTTCCCTTGGAGAATCAGCATAGTAGATATAAAAGACAATTCCCCCATTTTCTTTAAACATGAGTCCTCCTGTAAATCCATCATAGCCTGTTGGTTTTGTATTCGCTGTAATATACCCGCCTTGCACGGAAGGTAGTTTTCCTCCCATTTGATACTGAAAACCTGGCATGAACATCACATCGTAAGAAACATATAACTCAGAATATTTAGGTTGAAGTGCAGTACTCCAGTATGCTCCTCCTTCGTTTGATCCTAATGAATTAGCTGGAAAATTAAGTTTTAATGCTTTTGATGGATTAGTAGTATTCTCTTTATCTTGAACAATTTCTGTAGTTGGCTGTCTGCTATTCCACTCCGGATAAAGCCAATCCTCTTTATACTCTTCTTGTAAGTAATTACCAAGCGTATTGTTATTAAAGTCATGTTTGAAAATAATATTAAGATCATCCAGACTATTTTGACCTGTAAGTGAAATGTTTATTGCTACCAGCAATATAACTGTAAAGAAATTAAATACTTTAATCATCGCATATCCTCCATTTGTTAGTAATGAAATTTCTTATTAATGTTTTTGACTAAACCTAATCAAACTTTGACCAGTATACGGATTATGATGACGAACGTTCCGTAATTTAGAATGATATAAATCGCCGAAATGCAGTAAGGTATGATTTTCATATAGTTTAGTGAATAATTTATATTCTTTCTTAATAGTTTAGGTAACCGATCAGGAAACGGATTGCCCCAAGCTTGCACAACTTCGCTCACGACTTGCTTATCCCATAATGTGTGCTCTGGAAAAATGGATTGTAAGTTACATGCGTAAAGTATTATCCAATGGAAAAATGAGTCAGGCTTTAGCCAATACATTCTCGCTGTTCCATAGGTTTTCATAATATCACCAATCCGTATTTGTTACTATTAACCAGTCTTATATGGCTCAATGATTGCTGGTTCGTGCGTCATAATAAAAAAAGCTATGGCCTTCTTTCATAAATCGGCCAGTGTTTGTATGGAGTGTTCTTTCAAAAGCTCAACCACATTGCTACCACGTTCGCCCAGTTGATTAATCATATGTGATATTTGGAGTAACTGGTAGTAGTTTTGCATCGCAGTATACGAAACACACGAGAAGTTATGCTTTAATCCATACCCAAGGTTCTTTTGTGTATTAAAACCTTCGTTTTCAATTTTCCATCTTAGCCGCCCACTGTCACCAGTGGTTACTACATTTTCGTTGGTTTTGGGCACAGCTATCAAATGAAATTTTTCTGAAAAACGAAATTTTCGAAAAATCTTTTGCTCAATGAGGTTACTAACCAAATGTGCTTTTAGGTTTTCGAGTTGTTCGCACATTAAGTTGCGAAGTACATGATCAAAGGCATCGGTATGTGGCAGGTTAAGTTTAAAGTGCCGATAAAAGTTTTTTCTGAAATAATCTTCTCGTCTATCATTTTTGTAGGCGTTACGGGAGGTTTCCTTGAAAATGAACATGAATAGTCCGCCCGTTAATAGTTCAGTTTTATTTTCAAGAAGATTTTTTTAAGGCTGAATTATTGAAGTTACTAATCATTTATTGCTATAGCATATTTAACTGATTTTGAATTTCTTTAATATTGTGTGATCAATTAACTTCTAAATTATTAGGCCCCTTTTATTTAAGAATTCCAGAGAAAATCAATTTATTTTATTACACGATTCGCTCTTGCAGCTTGCATAAGTGTATTTTCAGTAAATATAAGAAGTTCACCATCCGGGAATTCTTTAATATTTAAACAGGTGATTGCTAAAGAATTACTACCCTGGTAACGTTGAAACCGAAGCATGGCTTTTTTAAACCAAAATCCTGGTTTCTTATGTTTCCAGGATCCAAATGTGATTGATGATGTCTGACCTTCAGGTGTAACCATCCATAGCCGAACCTTATCATCCTTTTCAATTTTCATGCCCTCCCTATTGGTACTAAAATGATAGAACCATTTGTCAATCTGGTGCCAAAAAACATAGCCCCGTCGATTTTTTGCAGATTGGTGTATTCTTTCTTTTCCCGATCCCAGCGATAAATTCCGTCCATATCTTTATTTCCGTTATCTGTCCCCCAATATACGGCATCTTCAGTAAAAACTAACTGGCCCTCCATATCTGACTACCTTGTCCCACAATAACCATGCTTTTAAATTCATCCTCAGTGTATGCAATCATGGATTCTGTATCTTTATCTCCGGAGGAAATCCATAGCTTGTCAGTATATGGATCTTTTTGAATGGCATGAATATGGCCAATCTGATCAGGTTTAAATTCATAAGCAATTTCCCATGACCTGCCACTATTTTTACTTTTATATATGCTGACTTTTGTTCTTTCCGTATTTTGAAAATATTCTCCGAAATAGATGACACTGTCATTAACACAAACTATTCCGTCATTTCGAATACCTTGATCACCAAAACCATAGTGGGATAGGCGCAATGTTTCGGTGAAGCGCTTTTTTCCCGGGGCAAGATGCCAGAAACGTCCTGCGGACAAAGCACAAATATCACCTTTTGGTGTTATAACCATTTCAATACACTCAGGTCTGACAGTTAATCTGCGCAAAAGTGAAAAGTTACGAAGCCAGAAAATAGAGAGACCGGTCGGGACATGGGCTACCCTGGTAAACTTATTGCTGCCTTTTTTTAGCTTATATATTATCATCCCTCGGGTTGCCCATAATTCACCCCCCTTATTATATTCCTGAACAATCAGACTTCTTGCTCTCACACAAGGTAAACCAAAGGCATTATCTGCCTTTAGCTTTATTTCTTTTGGACCCAGGTAATCGATAGTTGCATAAACCCCAGCAATCAGAACAAATAGTACTATATATATAAGAAGCCGCATCATTTGACTGCGGCTTCTTTTAACTTTAACGATTGTATAGTTTCTTTTTTTCAGAAAATATTTATATCTCATCATCAATATACTAATAGTGATGCAAAGTATAAATAAAATTTTTAATAAAAAACCGCATTGAAATCTTTTAACATCTCGGCAAGTAATTTTTTACACTCTCAGCAAAAAGCTTTTGAAATATGTTAAATCATACAGGTAATTAATTAACAATCAATATGATATATTCTAATTAGGATGAAGTAGATATCATCATTTAGTGACGACGAATTATAGTTAGGAAATTTAAAAGTCCAAATGATGCTAATATTTTTTTGACAGTATTCCTGAAACTTGGATTTATGGGCACTTGAAGTAAATCTGGCCAAAGAAGCTTAATAATCTTACGGTGTAATATATAATAAGGTGGTCTAATATATTTCGGGTTAACTGATAAAAACAGAACAACCAGTAACCTTGAATTTAAAGGATTAAATTCTTCTTGGGCAATGTCCTTCTCCATTTGGATTTGAGTTCCCCAATTTGAAAGACGTTCTTCCCAATAAAATAATTGTAATAAATCAATATTATAACGTTCGCAAAGATCTTGACTTTCTGTCAACCATTTGGAATAATAAGTTGTTACAAATCCATACGGTTTAATTTTATAAAGCTTCGCAAGGGACTCTCCGTTAATACTTTTTGGTAATTCCTTGAAGTGTTCAAAACCGCCTGAAGCAAAATTGCCTGGTAGATTTACTTTTTCAGCAAAATTTTTATAGTAATTATATATAAACGGCAAATATCGAACAGAAGCTGTGCCATTGTTTTCATGGTATTGTTTGATGAAATCTTCATCAATTGTAGTTTCAGGCTCAAGAATATGATACTCGATACCCAATTTCTTAAACATTTTTTTTGGAACAGCTATATCCTTGCTATCATAATTTAAACCACTTTCTTTATTAATGTAATAATAAACTTTATCACTGAAATCTTTTGTAGCGGAAACCAGTAATCTTGAATCTTTACCAGCTGTTACTGGTATCATTACAGGATAACGATTTACAATGCTTTTCAAATAACCTTTAATAATTTTGGCACATTTTTCAGCGACATCAGAAAGCGGTAAATAGTCAATTCTTTTATTTGGCCAGTACCTGAAAGTTTCACCTGAGGCAATGTCAAGGTAATGATTTGGTATTAATTGAAATACGTCATCATAAATTGTCGTATTTCCAATATTTGAATTATTTAATCGGCTAAAATTAGGAGAGTTGTAAAATTCAATTTTAGAACTATCAGTAGTAATATCCAGGTTTAACAATTGGGCAATCAGGTTTGGACGCGAGGAAATCCAGGTTTTATTACCCATATGACAATAATACACTTTTTGGGTAGCAGTACAATCGTGGAAAATTTTAATGTTAAGATTTTCAATAAATATTAGAACAAATCTGCCTGAATAATTTGATATTATTTCTAAAATGGAATTAAAATCATGCATAATAAGGTTATTCAGAATATCCAGATTGTTTTTTTCGGGATGCTCATAATCAAACAAGTCTCCTAAGAGAATTATCTTAGAATTATTTGAATTAGCTTCATTAACAATAAGATCAATATGTGTGTTCAGCTGATATTCACCATTAAGATAATGCTTGTTATGGAGAAAAGGTATTTCAATTTCAGAAGGTGCTATTAGATATTGTCTTCTGAATTTTAATTTGTTAATCTCGTTAGTTTCCATATTAAAGCTTGATTTTTTAAATTAAAAACCGAAAATATTCATTTAAGTTAATGAGTATTGTTCGATGATTTTTGCATAGCATTCACCAACACTACTTTTTGAAAATTTTTTAAAGAATCCATCGGTGATCAGTTTTTCAATATTCTTTTTGTATTCATTGGCATGCTGAATAATTTCCTCAATTGCCCTGGTAATTTCTTCAACCGATCGATGATTGACTCCAACTCCAATTTGGAAATCATCAAAAAAACCATCAATACCTGAGTTTTTCGAGTAAATTATTGGTAGTCCGGCAGTAAGGGCTTCAATAAAGACTAACCCGAAGGTTTCAGGAAAACTTGGTAAAATGAAACCCTGATATTTTGAATATAAATTTAAAAGAGCTATGTGTTCAATAGCTCCTGATAAATGAAAGTGATCAGGATGATTGCTCTTTTTAATAAATGAAATAATTCTACTCCTGTTGGGACCATCACCAACTATATCCAGCCCATATTCAGGGTAATTGGAAAAGATTTTATCGAAAGCCTTAATAACTCTAACTATATTCTTTCTTTTGTAAGATACAAAATTAAAAACAGTAATGAATTTTTTGAATTTTATGGTTTCGCCTTGTTGCCATTCAACCATGTTAATAATATTGGGAATCAGGGTATATTTATCTGATATTAAAGTTATTCCCAAATATCTCTCCAAAGGCTTTACTGCCCAGGGTGCTAAAAAGATAACTTTTTTTGCATGCTGAACAATATGGGTATAAAACCTTCGATATAATCGCTTATGACGAAGTAACTTCAGATCAGTGTCGCCGCGAATTGTCAAAATAAAAGGGACCTTCAATTTTTTGGAAAGGAAATAAGCGATTAGCCCTTCATAAGAAAGCTTATGAGCATGAATTAAATCAGGTTTAATGTTTCCATTCTTTATGATTTTTGCAATTCTTCTGTAGGCAATAAACATCCATAAAAAAAGCAATATTCCAAAAGGCAATCCAAAAACAAAAAGGGTATATCCATGATGTTCTCTTTGGGTCTTCAGTATTTTTGAATTAAAAATGGTCCGGTTTAACGAAAAAACAATATGGTTATATACATGCTGACTGGCAATTAAGTTTTTTACGGCTTTTGTCTTTTTACCGTCTATCAAATCAGGATGGTCAAAAGTTAAATGAATAACAGTCATATTGCTAATATTAATACAAATCATTTCTTTTTAACAACTATAAGTTCTATGTTTCCTATTGATGCTGCTGTTTCCGAAAATGAACTCCAATAGCTTCCTAATATCTTGCGTGTTTTTGACAGACACATCATATCAATCAGTGCGTCTTGTATCCCTTCGGTGGAATTACGGTTAAGTACTTTAGTATTGCTTAAAATTCTTCTCTGAAAACGCGTTTGTAAGATTTCTTCGGTATCAATTGAATCGGTGGCCAGGAAGAACATTACATCCTTGTCATTTTCAATTTCTTTTTCCATTAATTCGATGAAACCTTCCAGTGGACTTCCAATTATAGATTTCTCATTGTCTCCCCTCCGGATATGTACACCAACTGTATTTAGAGTATATCTACTGATACACCTGTCTATTTTTTCTTTTATCTGAGGTATGGGAATAAAACTCCTGAAGGGAGTTTCATTTTCAAAGAAACTATTTTGGGATTCGATATATACTTTATCAATTGAGTTAAGTAGCTTAAAATCATAATTTGAATTATTTAATGTTTTGAGTTCATTTTCAAATAAATATTTATTATAGCCCAATGGTAGATATAGGTGAATTTTCCTCAGCAATTTCACTAATTTCTTAATTATTCTCATAGCTAATTCCGGCATAGCAATCCTATTCAAAATTACCTTTGTACCGGGTATTGCAAGAAAAAGGTCTTCGAAATCACAGTTCAAAACGCTATTGCATTCCCAAATTATGTGAATATTCGTGTTATGATTCTTCGTAAGTGCTAAAACCGAATCAATTGCCCGCATTCTGTTGGCGAGTCCGCTGTATGGTTTGACCGTTATCATGAGCTGATATTAAATAACTAATACTTTTAAAATTGCGAATAAAAATAGTAAAAAGGAATTCAAATTTGAAACTAATAGGGTTATAATAAAATTAGGGTAAAGTATTGATAAGGTAAAGCTATTTGGCTTTATATAATTGGTAGTATTTTGAATCTGTTAATAGATAGCCTTGTTTTGTGAGGCTTTCAGGGACAATGGGAAAGCAAGCCCTACCTCATCATGATGAGCTGGTGTAATAGTCATGAAGTTTATGTACGATATTTTCCCATGTGAAGTTTTGTACCAATTTTTGACCATTTATGCCAATTCGTATCCTTACTTCAGGATTAATGATTAAAAATTCCAACGCATCAGCCATCGCCTGTATATTATTATGATCAACCGATATACCTTCTTCCCTTTCAATGAATAATCCGTGAATGCCCGAGTTTTTTGCGCATATAATTGGAATTCCCATGGCCATGACTTCGAAATATACACGGCCAAAGGTTTCAAAATAACTGGGCATGATGAAGATATCATGCTTATACATTTCATCGGCTATCCGTTCATGTGGAATATGATCAATAAAAATAACCTGATCGGCTAGTCCCAATGTTGCGGTTAAGTTTATTAGAAATTGTTTTTCATCACCTTCACCAATGATGGTGTATTTAAAACGAAGGCCTGCAGGGAGCGCTTTAAGGGCTAATAAGACCTTGTCAATATTTTTCAGTTTGATGAGCTCTGATACTGTGAAGATACTTATAACATCGCTTCCCGGAGACTTCTGCTCATGCAAAAAGTTTTGGTTAAATCCCAGCGGGAGCAATTCGATATTCTCCACTCCTAATGTTTTGTAGTAAAGATAATTGGTGTGGTTGATTGCCAATACCCTCTTGGCATTTTGTAGTATTTTCAACCCAATCTGTCGGGATAACACATGATCAAAATAGCAACGCTCATTGTGTGTGGTTACAAAGTAGGGAATGATGTAACGTTTACTTAACATATATGCCAGTAATCCGTCAGGGAAAATATACTGAGCATGTATTACATCAAATTTATACTCAGAAAAAAGCTTTTCAATGCGCTTTTTGTTGAGAAAATAGATTGATCGGGTTAGGAAAGCATGCATATTTCTGTATCCCACGGAGGAAAGAAACGGGAATATTTCCACCTGAAATCCATCAATACTAAGGGAGTAGTTTTTCTTTAGTTTTATTAGCTTGGTAGCTCCTTTAATTATTCGACCCACGTTGAAATCATACTTTGCCGGCTTGATAATGACAACTTTATCATCCTTATACAGTTGATAATGGTACTTATAAGTTTGAAATACAAAATCATTGTACTTGAATGTACCAGGTATTGGTAATATGCTGGAAATCGAAAGAATGTTCATAATGAAGTAGTGTGTTGGTTTATCCGGGATATCATTCCGTTAATGCTGCAGATGTACGCTGTATTATATCTCTGCCAAGGGCTTTATAGATGCTCTTACGTACGTAATGGAATTTCAAAATCTTTCTGGCACAGAAATCATATTTTTCCACGCTAATACGTTGAAAATTACTCGATACCTGATCATTCAATAACCCCTGCGTTCCAAAGGTAGCTTCAATCTCATTCGAAATTTCCCGGAAGAAATCCAGGGAAACCTGTTTATCGGAATATGGAAACGCGAAGACCCTGTAGGGTAACGAAAACTTCTCAACAATTTGCGATGTGCTGCTTAGTGCCTGATGAATTTGACTATTAAGCGATATTTCTGAAGACCTGGCATGATCAACGCCATGAGCACCAAAGGTAAAACCTCTGTTGATCATATCTTTTACCTGGTCGCTGGTTACATAAGGATTGTTGCGGTGCAGGTAATCATGAAAAACATATTTTAAAACACTGGCTATTTCGTCGATCATGAAAAGTTTATCATAATGCAAACCAATGATGGCCTTGTGTAGTTCCGATTTTTTCCCAACCTGGCAATTCATCATCGATCCGACCTGCTGATAGACCTTTAAGGTGCCAGATCGTAAGAGATAATCAACTAACAGGCTCTTTTTATGATCATATCCCAATTCCTGATTATCCAGGAAATTTGAAGTCAAAAAAAAGGTAGCAGTAAGTTTTTTCTTTTCCAGTAAAGGGACTACGATATCATATACTTCTCTTAAGCCGTCATCAAAAGTGAGCAACAAAGCATTGTCAGGTAAAGCAACATTGCTGCGCTGGTATTGTAGAAATTCAGTCAATCCAATAGGATGAAAATTACGGGTAAAGAAATCCAGATCATCCTTAAATTCTGAAATACTCCGGTACTTATACAAGTGAGCGATATGGGGAAGTTTGACATCCGATACTACATGATAATTTATGATCAATGGATTGACGCCGGCAAGATGTTTAATCAACCCGAAAGGCACCAAACCGGATACATGCATTTGAAATTTATTCATTATAAACTCAATTTAAAAATACCTAACCCACTGTAGAGATCAGTACTAAATGTCGGCTGATTTATTTGTGATTCATTGGTTTGTAAAATGTATTCGAGATTTAATAGAATTCATCATAATTTTTGTTTATGCCAAAAATACCCAGGATCTTCCATTTACCATAACCACCAATGTATATGAAATATCTTTTCAACAGGGGAAGATACGCAAAAATACGGGTGGTGTGCCGGTGATAAAACTGAATGTCTTTGATAATATTTGTATTAGACCGAATTGAGAAAAGCGTATCAATGAACTGTCGGATGGTTTTATTCTTAACATGACTGATGCCGGTTATTGAAGTGTCGTTTAGTATTTTCAGTTCGGGGTAGAAGCGGTTTTTAAAACCTGATTTAGTGGCTCTTAATGAAAAATCAGAATCTCCATGATACTGTGGAAATATCTTTTCATCAAAGAAACCAATGGTATCAAATACGCTTTTATGGAGGAGGATACCCTGGCCACAAAACCAATCGGCTTCGCTTATCTGCTGATATTCCTCAGAGTCTGGCTGAGACCTTCCAACCAGCTTCTTAAAGCCAGTACGGATATTAAAGATACCTCCCATGGCAAAAATCACAGTTGGGTTGACTTTATAAATAATTTTGGAACAGATAATTTCATTTTCCGACCAATTTTCGAGTCTTAATTGAAGATTATCAAAGTATCCGGGCAATGGTTCTATATCATTTTCCCATAAAAGAATAAAATCGCATTTTAATTCAGAAAGTGCATACTTAACAGCAATATTCATACTTCCACTCCACCATAAGTGTCCGTTTCCCTGCAAGACAATAACTTCAGGATGTTTTAAACGAATATTATCTGATGTGTTGTCGGTGGATCCATCATCTAAAACAATGGTAAATACCTGATTCTTTTTGTAAAACAAAGTATCTCTTTGTTGTTCCAATATGGTGAGACATTCCAGTGTGTATGATAATCTATTATGAACCGGAATCACTACTGCAACCTTCTTCATCAGGCGGATTTTATTTTGTGTTTTGCTATTTTTAATTGAATGATTGTAAATAAAATTTAACAAATTGTAAATATTCATTACCTATATGATCATACAGATAATATGAGTCCGGGTAAATAAACAGCAGATAAGAGACCTGTAATAATTCCGGTCATATACATAGAATAAACATTTGGTTATCATATTGGTTTAATGTATATCGTGTGCATGATTCAATAACTAAGAATTATACAGCCAGACAAAAGTATAAAATAAATTCGGAAATTAAACCAGTATTGCTCCTGCATGGGTTAAGCCGGATCTTTCATTTATGCTGGTTAATCCATCACTTAGTAAATGCCGACTTCAAATGGAATAAGATCAAAAATATTGTTGTGAAATTGAGATTTTTATGACTATGAATTTTACTGATTTTAGTATTAATTCTTTGACAGATTAAAGAATTTTGTGAATTTTAGGCTTTTGTGTTCCCGCCAGAACGAATTCTTTCGGGCTGGTTAGTGGTAAGATTGTAATAGCCACAAAATCACCACCTCACGAAATTTCACTAAAAAGAAAAACATTATTATTTTCAATTTGTCAAAGTAATATTAATTGAATAAATTATGGATTATATCATGCAATATGCTATGTTTATAAATATAAAGTTTAATTTATCACTATTTCGGATTATCCTAATTACATTCGTACGTTAAAAATTAACTATGAAAATTTGGTTCGATCTTTCCAATTCACCACACATCAACCTGTTTGCGGATTTGATGCGGGATTTAATGTATAAACATGAGGTAATCATTACTTGCCGGCCATTGGCCAATACTATTGATCTCCTTGATTTGCACAAGTTTAATTATACTGTAGTTGGCAAACATTATGGTGGAAAATTATCCAATAAACTTTTCGGTTATCCGGTAAGGGTTTGGCAATTAGTTAAATTCTTAAAGGGACAAAAAATCGATATTGGCATTACGCAAAGCACATTTACTAGTTCAATTGCCGCCTGGCTGCTTCGTTTCCCATTCATTTACATGAATGATAATGAGCATGCCCTGGGTAATATCCCATCTTTTATTTTTGCCAGCAAAATACTCATACCCGAATTCCTTGACCGTAAAAAGATACAGAGGCAATATGCGAAAGATTCAAAAATAATTCAATATCCAGGCGTGAAAGAGGGTATCTACTTATGGAAAGCAAAGATAAATTATAAAAGTCAGGCTGAAAAAATAATTTATGTCAGACCTGAACCTTGGATTGCCCAATATTACAAAGGAGCATTGAATTTTCTGGATGATATGCTGCTTTATTTAAAGGATAAATCAAAAGTAGTTATACTACCAAGGGGAAATGATCAGGCTGTTCATTATGAACAGGAAAAATTCCGGGGCATTGAAGTGTTGAATAAGCCTTTGAGCATTGAGGAGATTGCATCGCAATGCAGGTTATTTATTGGCGCCGGCGGAACAATGACCAGGGAAATGGCTGTTCTTGGAGTTCCTACTATATCTGTATATCAGGACGAACTGCTTGATGTAGATCAATACCTCATTGATAAAGGAATGATGATTCATAAACCGGACCTGAATGGTGAATTTGCCTATAATTATATGCTAAAATGTGAAAACCATGATCCTAACCATGATTTACTGAAACGTGGTGAGGATAGTTATAATTTAATCAAGGATTTATTAATTCATAAACTATCAGCTAAAACAATATGATAAAAACCGGGATTATTGGTTTAGGGAAAATGGGCCTTTCCCATGCCTCAATCATTAACGCTCATACTGATCTCGACCTCGTTGCAGTCTGCGATTCCTCGACGCTGATATTGGAAGCTTTGAAAAAGTATGGTTCGTACACTATTTATACCGATTATGCTAAAATGATCAATGAAAATGAACTTGAATCACTGTTTGTAGCTACTCCCACAAAATTTCACGCTGAAATGGTGATTTATGCTTTGGAACATAATATCAATGTTTTTTGTGAGAAGCCATTTAGTTTAACATTAGAACAAGCTCAGAGAATGGTGGAATTGGCTGCGGCAAAAAAGCTGGTAAATCAGGTGGGCTATCATAATCGATTTATCGGGACATTTAATTTTCTTAAAAAATTAATAAGCATGGGGACTCTGGGTCAGATATACCATTTTGTGGGCGAGGCCTATGGCCCGGTTGTCGTGAAAAGAAAAGAAGGAACCTGGAGGTCGGAAAGTTCAGAAGGTGGAGGTTGCCTTTTAGATTACGCCTCTCATGTTATTAACCTGATTGAATTTGTATTAGGCAATATCAATGATGTATCAGGGGTGATGCTTAAGAAAGTGTTTTCCAAACGAGTTGAAGATGCTGTATATGCAAATTTGTCATTGGAAAATGGATGTAGCGGTATGCTAAGTGTTAACTGGAGTGATGAAACATACAGGAAAATGTCTACTCAACTTACTGTTATTGGTACTGAAGGTAAAATTGTCACTGATGCCCATGAGATGAAGATTTTTATTAAAAATGAAAATAAAGAACTTGGGCTTGAGAAAGGTTGGAACATGCGGTATATAACAGATCTTACCGAACAGGTTGATTTTTATCTCAGAGGGGAAGAATATTCTGCACAAGTTGACTATTTTGCCAAGAAAATTAAGAATAAGGATATTAATAATATTAATTCCTTTGCTTCAGCTTTAAATACTGACAAAGTAATTGAATTAATAAGGACAAAAGCCAGTTAAAACACAAATATAATATGGAGAGAATACTATTTGGGGACAATCAATTTTTTGCTGTCAATCATCTTTCCGATGAAAAAGCAAGAGCTCAATCCATTCAGTTCAGAAAAAACGAAGCCATTATAAAAGTACTTGATACTACAATTGAACTTGGTATTAAGACTTTTATGTGTACAACACATGACAGGATAGCCGATATTTGTGATCATATCAGAGCATATCCGGATAATTATAAAGGATTTAAAATATATCCTTGTATGCCTTATGCCCATAAATATGCCAATGCTGTAACAGAATTGGGCATATTAGGTGCACTTAAAGAATATTTGCCTGGTAATATATTCAGTACCATGGCAAAAGGGGGTATCGCTTATGCCCGGAAAGATTTCATTGCCATGATGGAATTGTTGATTGATGCAGAAATGAAAATGTTTAAAGGAATTGATACGCCTGTAATTTTTATTCAAAATGTATTAACAGACATGATTCTCGGTTTGGGCATGAAAGATATTTTTAAGGCTTATCATAATTATATCATTAAGAAATACAATGCCGAACCTGGCTATATTACTATGAACTTACCATTTTTACTTCATGTTTTGGATGAAGTTGGGATTAAGAATCCAATTATTTGCAGTTCAATTAATAAAATTGGTTTTAGAATGTCTGGAGGAATTGCACATTATGAAAAGACCATCAGAGAAAGTAAATTCAGGCCAATTGCCATGCAGGTTTTGGCCGCTGGCGCTATAAGGCCTGAACAGGCATTTGAATATGTATGCAAGCAAAAAAATATTGAATCCATATTATTTGGATCATCCTCAAGGGAACATATAAAGAGCTCAATTGAAATTATTCAAAAATATAGTCAATAATCGCAATTTCAAGGCAATTACATTTTTATTTCCTATAATATAAAAAATACTATACAGTAAATGATATTATTTCATGAAGAGTATTTTTTTGGTTTCTATACTTTCTACTAATATAATTCATCATTTTTTCGGTGGATACCAAACCATCCTAAAAACTTCCATTTAAGATAACTGGCAGTATAGACATAATACTTACTGATAATGAATTTGAATGCAATTATACTGGTAGTATGCTTTCGGTTAAATTTCAAGTCGATTTTAATATTTGTATTAGATCCAATCGAAGTCAGACTTTCTATAAATTGTTTAAAACTTTTGTTTTTAATGTGGCTTAAGCCAGTAGTGGCTGTGTCGTTCAATAATTTCAGGTTAGGATAAACAACGTTACTAAAACCGGCTTTTTTGGCACGTAGTGCATAATCCATATCGCCGTAATATTGAGGGAAGTTTTTCTCATCAAAGTAACCGATTTTTGCATTTATTTTACTGTGAATGAGAATCCCCTGGCCGAAAAACCAGTCTACCTTTATAGGTTTCTGATATTCAGGACTATCTTTTTCCTTTCTTCCAATCAAACTCCTTTTTCCTGTTCTCGGAGTAAAATATCCGCCCATACCAAATATAATATCAGGCTGTACCCTGTAATATACTTTTGAGCAAATGATTGTATTTCCATCCAAGATTTCAATAATTGACTGCAGGTTGTCGAAATAGTTATCGACAGGGAAAATATCATTTTCCCATAATAATACAAAATTGCAATCTAAAACATCGAAAGCGTAATGCAATCCCAGATTCATACTGCCAGACCACCATAAATTTCCGTTTCCCTGTAAGACAATAACTTCAGGATGTTCTAACCGGATATATTCTGATGTCTTGTCGGTGGATCCATCATCGACAACAATCGTAAATACCTGATTCTTTGTGTAAAACAAAGTGTCTCTTTGTTGTTCCAATAGGGTGAGACATTCCCTGGTATATGATAATCTATTATAAACAGGAATTACAACTGCAATTTTATACATTATGTGAGATATTATATTGTGATTTATTGTCTTCAACTGAATACTTGTTTGTAAAATGAGATACATCAATAATATAGAGTATACATGCAATAAACACTATGAAATCAGAATGATTAAATGAATCACCTGTAATCAGTGATATTATTATGACTATAAACAAATATCTTATATAGATAAAATAATCAGGAATTTTAAATCGGATTGATTTAATACAAATGCCCAGAACACCTAATACATATAAGGGCCCATAAATAACAAAGTTGCCTATTATACCGATATCACCCAAAAATAAACCATTACTCATGATTCGTGTCATCTCCAAACCGTATGCTGAGTCATTATGATACATACCATTTCCTGTAAAATAGGCCAATGGAGTTTTAAAAAAATCGGTCAAGAAATACTTTACGGCTACAAATCTAACATATGTATCACCCTGGCTTGCGTCTGCTTGTGATTGGATAATCAAGGCCTGAAATATATCCTTAAACAGGAATAAAACTATGGCTATACAAACCGTTATTAGAAAACCTATAAAAATCTTTGATTTAACTTTTATACCAAAAATTATAAACAAGACCAGGACAAAAAGCATAATTGCCATGGTTGCTCTTCCTCCCAGTAATATAAATTTCGAGTAAAAAAGCAGAATTAAGAATAAATATTTAATCTTGTTAGTTCTGAGAAATGCCTGAATAGACATCAAATATGCAATTGCTACATAGTGAGATCCTTCCATATAAACTCTTATTGTACCACGGCCGGATAAAATGAAAACATTGAAAATAATTTTAGGGTATAGAAAAAATTGTACCAGATACAAAACAAACCCCAGCAATCCAAAGAAAATAAATATCTGCTCAAGGTCCCTGGGTTTAATTTTTAATTGATGCAACAAAAAGTAAAAAAGATAATAGAACAAGGCTCGTTGAGCAAAAAGTGTATCGCCAAATGATTGATTCCGGCTGAATTTAGCCATCAACATGCTTGTTACAAATGAGATAAGTATTAATACTACATATGATGTGAAATTGTGCTTACATAAGGTATTTTCAGAATATACTATATATATAGCCAGTAAAATGAAAATAAATAATATTCCTGAGATTTGAGCTGCTTTAGCAAGGGGCCCTAAAAAACTTAAACTAAAGAGTGAGGTTGACAACAGGATAATTATGATGACATATATGTTTTCAATTCTTCTAATCATGAATTTACAAATTATGAAAAGTTATGTAAAAGATACCATATTATTCAATTCAACTCATTTTAGGATAAAGAAAATTGAAAATAGTTTTTTTTCAATATGTACATTTATAAGCTTTTTCCACAATCAATTAACAAGTGAAAAAGTATTTTCGATCGATTGATTCCTTTATCAATAACCTGGGAATATTTCATTTTCTTTGGATCAGGCAATTGATAGCAGATTAATTTCTTTTTTTTCCTATTTTTTTTATCAACTTCCGGAACATGTTGATAATATCTTCCCTTTGATCTATTATAAGATGGATAAAATATAAAGATGTAAATAATATTGTTAGCCAGGTGAGGTTAATCCAGATGGAAATAATTAATAACACTGATAAAATAATTTTTGGCAACCAGAATTTAAAAATTATTTTATTCTCAAATCCAAATGCCTTTTTGAAACCATAATATATTACCAGGGGAATATCAAAAACAACAGAAGCAATTGCGTAAAAACGAAGTACATGAACCATGGAGAAGAGAGCTCCTGCAGCAATAGCGGCAATAATGACAATATTAGTGGGTATACATAATAACATCATCGCCCTTTCTTTGCCTTTCAGGATAAAAATGTTGCCGGTGGTGTTATTCAATGTTTGTACAAGGATTAGAATACCTACATAGGGCAAAAGCTCAGCTACCTGTATCCACCTTTCAGACCATAGGATGCGAACAAGAGGCTCAGAGAAGAATATCAGGAGAACACTCACAGGAAAGTTCATGAGGCTAATAACACCTAATGTATTCATATACTCCTTATTAACATCTCCTCCTTCAATGGATAGTTTCTTAAGGCTGGGATACAATACCTTGCCAAACAAATTGGACATTACGTTATTGGCAAGGTTTAGCATTTTATATGCCCGGCCATAAATCCCAAGGCTTTGGCTACCAAATACTTTACCAATGATCAGGTTGTCGGCATTTCCAGCCCAATAATTAAGAATATTAATTGCCATAATATTGCCAATTATGCTTTTTGCTTTTCTGAAACCAACAACCAGGTATTTTCTTTTCAGGAATTTGAACCTTATACCGGAATGTGCATTATACAATATTATCCGTAATATATTGCCCAATATGCTGGGGATAATAAGCGACCAATAAGAAAATTTAAGGAAAGCAAGTATGATCATCAATACAATTTGAGTTACCGTACACATCAACTCAATTTTCCCCAATATATTGAACTTGAGTTCCTTGGACAGAGTACCAAAGGGAACACTGATAAATGATCTCAATATAAAGTTTGAGGACATAATTATCGTAGGCAAAACAAGCAATGGATTGTCGTAAAAAAGCGAGATCGGATAAGCCAGTAATACCACTATACCTGCAAGCAAAACACCAATTACAATAGAGAGGTAATAAATTGTGGAATGAAAGAGACGGTTGTAATCGCTGCGTATGATTATGTATGATAAACCGGCACTTGAAAACTGTTCGATAAAACCAGTAAAGACAGTTATCAGCGCAACAAATCCATATTCTGAAGGTAATAAAAGCCTTGAAAGAATAATTGTAGCAAGGAAACTGATAAATTGAGTAGAATAACTATAACCACCAAGGACAATGATATTCTTAAACAAATTTTTTCGAAAACTCATGATGGCAGTTTTTTCTCTGAAGCAAATACTTTAATCAACACTCTTTTTATTCTATCTGCTTGAATTTTTAATACAATTTTGAACATTTCGGGAAACCTGAATCTTCTCTCAGGTGGGATATGTTGTCGATGCCATTCAAGGCATTTTTTGTCACCAGCCAGCTTTCTCTGAAATAAGAACCAACCGTATTTCACCCGTAATTTCCTATACTCTGCTTCAAGCATTGGGTTCCCTGATTTATAGGTAAAAAGCGTATTCTCACGGAAGTTCAGGCTGGTGGTATACTTGGCTGATGTTGTTGCAGTTAATGTATCTTCATGTACTCGGGTGAAACTGAGAACCTGAAAAACAAATGCCAAATCAGCTATGCATAACAGTTTATAAGCCAGCTCAGTATCGAAATGAAAACTATTATCACTAAAGATCAACGGATAGGTATCTAGTTTTTTTAATGTTTCAATTCTGTACAAAACGGTCGTTTCAGACCCTGTGACTTCGTATTTTTGCATTAGCATGTCCAATAGAACGTCTTTCCCATTGAAAACAGGCCCTTTATAATAATCGAGTCCCTCACATTGCATTATTCTGTTATCAAGCTTGTAAGATGAGCAAAAGCCAGCTTCAGGATGTTTTTCCATAACCTCAACCATCCTTGATAAATATTCAGGGAATATCCAGTCGTCAGCACATAATGCTTTAAAATACCTGGCATCTTTTGAAACAGGTTTAACAGTATTATTAAAGTTAATAGTCATGTTAACATGCTCAGAATTGGTAATAACCTTCATTCGGCTATCCTTCGCCTGGAATTCTTCAGCAATGGCAAGGGAATTGTCAGTGCTTTTATTATTAATTATATGACATTCCCAATTTTGGTATGTTTGATCCAAAACACTCTGCAAACATTCAGCCAGGTATTTTTCACCATTATAAACCGGTACGCCAATAGATACGAGAGGATCGGAATTAGAACTATGTTGCATTTTATATAATACCTTATAATATTGTTTAATTCAAGTATAACAATCCAAAGATAATAACAACATTATCTGTTAAGCGATAATTTACCTGCTGACATTGGATGAATATCGGCGGAATTGTGATTAGCAAATTAGTTATTGGTTTCATGAACTAACTAAAGATTAATTAATCACGGAAAATTTGCCGATATAGGTATTTGTTTTGTTTACAAAATATAAGTAATAGAAACCATTTTCAAATCCGCAAAGATCAAGTCTGTAATCGACCTCTCCGGCCGATATAGAAAACTTCTTAATAATTGCCCCTGAAATTGTAATTACTTCTACCAAAGTTTCTTCATTGAGTTTGCCTGACTCAATTATAAGATAATTTTGAGCAGGAACAGGATAAATCGTGAATTTAGCAGTTTCAACATCACCCAATGCACTGTGATTGTCAACATTAATCGTAAACTCCTGATCAGTTCCTATTAATCCGTCGTGAGCTCGGAGAACAACATGATTCTCTCCCTGATTTGATACTCCAGGGGTCCCGGATAATATTCCGGTTGTCTCTGAAAAAGTAAGCCATGTGGGTTTTGTGACTGCTGATAACGTAACAGAAGTATCATCAACATCGATGTATGTCAGGATATAGTAATATGCATTTCCAACAGCAGCTTGAGTATCCGGAGTGGAGGTTATTATTGGTGGATCATCAACAGGTGTTACTGTGAAAACAGCAGTATCCGTGTCGAATTTTATGTATTTTCCATTTCTCCCCAA
The DNA here is from genome assembly GCA_964412395.1 of uncultured Anaerolineales bacterium. Lineage (GTDB taxonomy): Bacteria > Chloroflexota > Anaerolineae > B4-G1 > B4-G1 > CAYPOY01. Next base: position 26,141 of record CAYPOY010000004.1, read on the forward strand.
GTCAGTTGCAGTAAAAACCACAGTTTGAGAACCGCTCCATTCCGTGTCTATGGGTGTAACAAAAAATTGTCGGTTTGAATTTATTGTTATATCCAGATTTGTTGTTCCTAACTGTTCAGCTGTCCATGCAATATTCTCATCAGGATCCTGAATATCACTAACATAATCATCCAATAAAATAGTATTTGAGCTTGTTCCTTCGTCAAAGACCTGGTCAGGGATTTCTGTGATGACAGGTGGTGTGTTGTAATTAGCTTCAATGGATGAATACCAGAGGGCAGACATCTTGCTATAACCAACTTCATTTGGGTGTACTCCAAATCCATCCTCAGATATATCTACATCATAAGAATATACAAAACCGGCATCATTTTCCATATCAACGATTACTAACTTGTCGCCCGATGCAATTCTGTTTTGCAACATTGTTTTTATTCCGTTGTTAAACGCCGTGGTTTGAAGTGCTGGAGTTCCCCATGGTTTTACCCGGTTGATAATAAGTGCCACAAATACAATCACTTCCTTATTCGATCTTGCTTCATATTCATCAACCAGATCCAGGATGGCGGAAATTTTCTGGTTGGTAAGGGCAGCCGAGCCTTCATGAGTGATGTCGTTGGTCCCGATGTGTAATAAAATGATATCAGGGTTAAAGACATCGAGGTATGGACCCGGAGGATTAATCGTTTGCTCACTCACCCATCCATCATCATAATATATTGCCAATCCATCGGTCAATAGGCGTTCTATATATTGATCTTGTGTGCCACCGAAACCAGCATGTTGACAATCGCTGAAAAAGGCACAACCACTTGACTCGGTACCTAAAAAATCAGTTGTATATCCATGTGAATTTAACAAAAACTTCAATCCATAACGGTATGCACGTCTTTGATCAACTGTAAGTGAACCATCAGTATATCCACTGGTTATTGAATTTCCAAGAGGCATAATTCTGATGGTGTCTTGGCTTAAACCCACAATCGCCGGAATTATCCAAAAAAGAAACAAGATGATGCTATTTCGTGATGATTTATATAACATAAATATCTTATGAGTTTGCAACAAAGAAGTTAATATTTAAAATTAATCGGGGATTGACATTCCTGCATCAGTTCCCCGATTAATAATAATCAAATCATATTCAATACTTTATTTTGCAATGACAAATCTGTCATTATAGTTCAACGTACTGTTCATTATGCGAATATAGTAAAAGCCTGTCTCAATACCATTGAGATCGATCTTATAATTGTGCTGTCCTATCTGTATGATCGACTTCTTCACCACGCTTCCCGATGCACTAATGATATCCAGTTGAGCTTCCTCAGTAAGATTATCAAAGTTAATCATGAGATAATCCTTGGCGGGAACAGGGAATATGCTTATTCCGGCAGCTTCAAGTTCGTCTATCGCTTCGGGACCATCTACAGTGATAGTAAAGCTATCATCAACAGTGATTTCACCATCAGATACCTGAAGTAGTATAGGATGATCGCCCTTATCTGCTTGAGCTGGTGTTCCGGTCAATTCGCCTGTGCTTTCATTGAACGATAACCAATCCGGCTTTGTTGCAGCACTAAAGGTAAGTGTAGTACCTATATCCGGATCGGTGGCCGTCAATACATAAGAATATACATCACCTACATAGCCTGTTAGAGTATGTGTAGACGTAATTTCAGGACTATCATTAACGTTGGCCACAGAAATCGTGAAAGGTTGGGTCTTTGTCTCGGTTCCGTCAGTAACTTGCAATACCACATCATGGTTCCCTACTTCATCATTGGTAGGAGTTCCTGAAAGTGTTGCGGACTTCTGTCCGGCAGTGTAGGTGAAAGTCAACCAGTCAGGTTTTGTAGGCGCTGAAAGTGCAATGATGTCCGATGCATCAATATCTTCAACAGTAAATGTATAACTATATTCTATATCCTGAGTTGCATCTGTTACAGGTGTGGAAGTGATAACCGGTGCATAATTGTCAATAGCACAATGTCCGGTTGGAGCACCAGCATTATAAAATTCAGTAACTTGTGCATCAGTTAGAGCTGCATCAAAGATGGCCACTTCATCCAAAGAACCTATAAAATGATATTCTTCGCTTATTGGCTGTCCGGTATATTGTGGATACCAATAGCCAAGGCCAACAGGTGTCTCAACATCCATTGTGAATCCATCGAAACTTGCTGAAACGTCTTGTACTTTAACACCATCAACATATAACTTCATTCTACCGGAGGTCCTTACGCCAACGATATGATGCCATTCACCGTCAGCAATTGACACTGGATCATCTCCGTATAATTCAACGACATTTGGAGTTGCCGCATTATCTGTTAATGAAAATGTTGGATAACCCGACGGATTCGTCCCTACCCACCATCTGGCTTTGTCAGGATAATCACCGGACAATCTTCGTCTTCCTATCATTACCATAGTTTTGGTGGTAGAAGTTTTTGCCCATACCTCAATGGAGAATTCATCATTATAAACCCACTCGAATTCATCACCAACATCAGGAATGATGATACCGGTAGTGGCTCCAAAAGATTGCCCACCGTTAACAATACCTACAGTAGGTGTAGGAGCTACTGAAGCAGCTGTAGAATTATGATCTACGTAATAATCCGAATATGTAGTTCCTGAGGTTTCGTTCAGTTTTAAAAGTAACAGAACATTGTCCGGACATGCACCCTCTTCACCTAAGAATATTCTGAATTTTTGTGTGTCAGCAGGGGCAATGTTATTATTAGCCCTGATCTCTACCCATGCATCCTCCTCAATTGAAGCAGGGGTCCATGAAAGAACTCCGGTGGAGCCGTCAATGGTCATACCAGTAGGACCAGTTAGCAAGGTATACGTCATGGTAGGCATACCTTTAGCCTGAACTGTATACAGATACGGTTTTCCTACAATGGCTGTATTAGGAGGGGTTGATACAATTGCAGGTGAATAGAGATCGCAATAATTCAGGCCATAGTTATTTTCTTGTAGATGTTCAGTTACATCCGCTAACGTTAACGCTCGATCATAAATGGCAACTTCATCAAGATAACCATCCAGAAAGTAAGCAGGTATGCTGGAATTATCCGGGAATGCACCCATCATCACAGCTCCGTCTGAATTGAAATTCCCGGTGTAATCATAAGTTGTTGAAGCAACTGGAGCTCCATCAATGTATAAAATATTTGTGTTTGTTGCTTCATTTCTGACACCAACAAGGTGATGCCAAGAATCTAAAGTAAGTGCTGAAGGGCTTAAGATTGTTTTATAAGTTCCATCAGAATCCTGAATTTCCCAAATTACTTTTCCGCTTGAATTGGCAATTCCTAAATACCAGTAAACTCCGGAAGGTAGTGCATCTTTTTTACCTATGAATACCTGACTATATTCTGCAGTTAAGGAGGATACATTAACCCAGCATTCAACTGTAAAACTTGAATTTGCTGCAAAATCAAAATCAGCATGATCTGCAACACTCATATATTGAGTGCCGGTAAAATGTTTTGCAGTGCCGACTTTTCCGGGCGCGCTTGATATTGAAACCTCCGATGAGGCATCGTGGATTCCAACATGATCCAGGAAAAGATCCTCTGAAGTATCATCAAGATTCCACAATGAAACAATGCCCGAGGGGCAGTTTTGAGAGAATCCGTAACCAACAATAAAAATGGTTATTGTCAATAAAATTGATTTTAAAAGTAGATTTTTCATTTTCATAAAAATTGATTTAATTATGAGATAATGTTTTGAACGAGGACTATTTAAGTTAAATATAAAATTGGTTTGTACTAACTTTATATATATGTCAAAAATAGTCGAATTAATAGTACCGGACATTTGATTTTGATAAATGACAAATATCTTATGACAAATGTACCTTATTGCAATATTCCAGAAGCTGATAATAGCCTGTCCGACAATTTGAGGCTTTCAGGGTGTTATGATTGTGTAGCCTTCCCCTAATTAGTAGTGTTTAAATATAATAACAAATCTTATTCTATTGATGATTGTTCAGATAAGTTTAACTTTTCAAGGATAAGCTTTAATGTTATATCAACACCTTTTGGATTCCAATGCGTATCGGTGCCATAATACAAGATATCATTTGAATTAGCAAATTCTGAATAAATATTAACATAAGTTATACCTCTTTTGTCTAATTCCTTATACAACCTTGGAAGAAAATTATTGTATAGGTCATCATTAACCATTTTATGACAGATAGTATACCGTGTAGGAACTGGTAAAAACACCAAGTCAAGATTATAAAGACTTTTTAAATTATTTTGAAGTTGAAAGATATTTTCAGCATAGTTCTGGATCTCCGCATCAGTGTATGGATAGTAAAAACCTCCCAGTTCATCCGTATATTCCATTTTATAAAATAGCCAGGGTTCCGGGTTAGTTTTGTAAATTGAGGTCATAGGAGAAATGTAGCCAAATAAATTGAACTTTATCATTGAAATCAAAGAGTATAATTTTGCTGTAAGATAGCTCTGTTTAAGCGCTAAGTCATATAGATTTTCAGAATTTTGTTTAAATGCAAACTCCTTTATTTGAGTCCTTAGAGCTTTTTTATCAATATCTTCGTAACGTAAGTTAAAAGAAGTAGGGAATTCTTTCCGAAACTTATAGGGTAGAAGCCTTTCTACAGTTTCATATATGAATGGCTTTGGTTCTGAATTGTGAGTATACCCTCTTTCTGTCAGCAGATAGAAAGGATTGGATCTGTACTGATCCATTGTAACATAAGAAAATACTTTTTTATCCAATGTGTCGGCCAATAATTCGGGTATACATTTTTGGAAAGCCAGATCAAAAAAACTATCCCCGTAAGTTAAAATATCAGCCTCAGCAATATCCGAATTTTTATCTGAAACAGTGTACTTTCCATATTGATTATCAAACTCAATACGAAATTCAGGGATACAGCTGTGATAATATAATTCTCCATATTTACTGAATTCCCTGGTTTCTTTATCCATTTTTTCAACAAGAATGGCATTAGTCAGAGGAAAAAACCGGATAGCAAAAAATAAATACAAACAAATGAGGCCTGTAATGAATATAAATATTTTTAATAGTAATTCTTTCATTTGAAAATGATCTAAAATTGGAAATAAATAAATTGTTGTTCCTTTCCGCTAAACCAAAATATTGCCATGATAATTGCATAGTACAGTGCATATCTGAAAGGTAGTTTCCATTTAATTCCAAAATTCTGAATGGCATATTGGTGTTCTCTTCCTATCCATTCAATCAAGACAAATAAGCTGATAAGAATAATTGTTATCAAAGCCCTTCTCATTCTAGAGAATTCTGGTATTTCAAAAAGCGATGTAGAAAATATTTCTGATATATAACTGAAAGCATGACTAATATTTTCGGCTCTAAAGAAAATCCATGCAAACACAGTTAGTCCAAAGGTTACTAATATTAAAGATAATTCCTTTACAGTTGGCAAGTATTTTCCTTGTGCTACCGTTTCCAAATTATTTCTATTGTTATTTGTTAGTAAAAGTGGAAGAAAATAAATAGCATTCAATGCACCCCAAAAAATAAATGTCCAATTTGCACCATGCCAAAAACCGCTTACAATAAAAATGATGAAGGTATTTCGGATTTTCATTACTGTACCACCGCGACTACCGCCTAATGGGATGTATAAATAATCTCTAAACCAAGTTGATAATGAAATATGCCATCGTCTCCAAAATTCAGCAATATCTCTTGAAAAATATGGGAATGCAAAATTTCTAATGATATTAAATCCAAAGAGTCTTGCAGTTCCAATAGCAATATCTGAATAGCCTGAAAAATCACCGTAGATTTGGAATGTGAAAAATAATGCACCCAAAACTAATGTGCTTCCATTCATATCTGCTGAATTATTAAATATTTGATTTGCGAATTCAGCACAATTATCAGCAATTACAACTTTTTTGAATAAGCCCCAAAGAATTTGTCGCATGCCATCAACAGCTTTAATATAATTAAATGTCCTTTTTTTGTAAAACTGAGGTAAAAGATGTGTTGCCCTTTCAATTGGCCCAGCAACCAATTGAGGAAAAAAACTAACGAATGCTGAAAAAGCAATAAAATCTTTTGTTGGTTCAAGTTTGCGTTTATATACATCAATAGTATAACTCAATGTTTGAAAAGTGTAGAAGCTTATGCCAACTGGTAAAATGATATTTAAGGAATTGGCTTTTATTTCTGTTCCAAAAAACGAAAAGGCGGTTATAAAGTTATTAAGAAAGAAATTGTAATATTTAAAAAATCCTAAAAGGCCAAGATTTACAAAAATACTCGTCCACAATAAAGCTTTTCGTTTAAGTTGATTTTCTTCATTTTTCAATTTAAGACTAACCGTGTAGTCAACTATAGTACTAAAAGTAATTAATGATAAAAACCGCCAATCCCACCAACCATAAAAAACATAACTGGCAACGAGTAACAATGCATTTTGCCAGGCAATATTTTTGTTGATTACAAACCAATAGAGGAAAAAAACTATCGGCAAGAAAATCGCAAAGTCAATTGAATTAAAAAACATTTATTCTTTCTATATCCGTTACTAATTATTTTTAACACTCTCGTTTCTTTTAGCAGGATGCACAACGGAGAGTATATGCAAAGCAGATGATTGCGGGGCAATTCCCTATCCTGTTAAACAAAAGTTGAAGCGGACTACAACTGTTGAAAATACTACTATCTCGCTTATTTTGTATATACATTGCTGTGCGTTCGTGCTTCTAGTAAATCATGTGCAAATTGCCTTGTAAATAATTCAGAACCTGTTTTATTAAGATGGCTTGCGTTGTAAAACAAGTTTTTATTCAGACAAATATTATGACCCGAATAATCATAAAAAGTTACGTCATATTTAATTGATATTTCTTCAAAAATTTTAATGATTTCTTGTCTATTAGTGCAATATTTTTTTTGTCCTTCAATGTATTCAGGGGTATATACAAAAATCAATTCAATACCTCTTTTCTTGCATTCTTCGATAAACCTTATGAATAGTTCTACAGATTTCTCATTAATGGGTATTTTATATTCTTCTCTTTCTTTCAGAGCTTTATCGACGTCTGAATTCCAAAATTTGTCCATTCCGGCAAATCCATTAATCCTTACTTTTTCAATATCACTCTTATTTAAAAGTACTTCTATGCAAGCATTTAATGCACTTGTTTTTCCAAAATAACGTACCAATGGAATAAAATAATCTATTGTATTAAAACCTTCGTACGAATTTGTATACTTAAATAAATCCTTATTCCATAACATATATGGTAAAAATTGCATGTAATTATATAAATCTTTGCGTTTTTCCAGACTAATAACATCTAATGCAACAATAATTTGTTTTGGTGTTTTATTGTGCTTTAAAAATTCAATATGTCTGTAGTACTGCAGCCAAAAATTGTGACCATCTATTCCAAAATTATATGCTGTCATATTTAAACTGTCTTTCAATATTTTGGGATCAATATGAACCCAGGCACGAGAGGAGCCATAAATAGCAATGTCACAATTAATGTTTGAGTTGTAAATATCATTCCAAACACTAAATTCTCCTTCATATTTTTTTATGTTTTGTCTTAATAGGAATGACAGTTCAAAATCAATTATAATGCAAAGCAACAATAGAGGCAGCAAAAAAAACAATGTTTTAGTAATGAATTTTTTCATAATATTCTTAAAATTGAAAATAGAGAAAATCCATTGTCTTCCAAACACCAAGGACGAAAAGAGTTATTGCCATCACAGAAACAAGGCCCCATTTATAAACCGCCGATAAGGTGCGAATACGAGCGTACAACTCATACTTCTCTTCGAGAATTTCAACAACTAATAAGAAGAGAATTAAAAAAATACTGATGTAAAAATCAGCCTGGAAAAAAAATAAGTTAAGGGGCTTATCATAGCTCATCACCTTCATCTTACCTATAATATTCAAGGCTTCGCTCAAAGAACGGGCCCGGAAGAAAATCCATGCAAAATAAACCAGCGTAAATGTGATAAGGCGTTGAAGTGTTAAGTAGAATCTTGGTCTTTTTGTCAGTCCCAAGGCATTATTCATCTTTTCCCGCCATGCCTTTGTCCAGTTGGCCGAAATCTGGTAAAATCCATGTAAGGCTCCCCATATAACAAAGGTCCAATTGGCCCCATGCCATAGTCCGCTTACCAGAAAAGTAACGAAAATATTAAACTGATGTCTCCATTTAGTCGCGACGCGGTTTCCCCCTAATGAGATATACAAATAATCCCTAAACCAGGTGGAAAGTGATATATGCCAGCGATGCCAGAAATCTCTAACACTGGAAGCAAGGTATGGCCTGCGGAAATTCACCATCAGCCTGTAACCCATAACCCTGGCTGTTCCAATTGCAATGGAAGAATAACCCGAAAAGTCACAATAGATCTGAACCGAGAAGAAAAGTGTGGCTATCAGGAAATGAGGACCCTGATAGTCTCCCGGTAAGTTATAAACTGTATTGACATATTCTGATAACCTATCGGCAATTACCACTTTTTTAAAAAAGCCCCATAATATTTCCGCAACACCGTCCCGGACATTCTCCCAGGTTAAATTGTTTTCTTTCCTGAATTGGGGCAACAGGTTGGTGGAACGCTCAATTGGGCCGGCAACAAGCTGTGGGAAAAAAGAGACATACAGGGCAAAGATCCCAAGATGCTTTTCTACAGGTTGCTTCCCCTTATACACATCAATAGTGTAACTAAGGGTCTGGAAAGTGAAAAATGATATGCCCACCGGTAACAAAATATTATAGGTGGGTATTCTGTAAAATATATTAAACTGATTAAATATCACATTCAGTGACTCACCAAAAAAGTTGAAATATTTGTAAAAGAACAGGATACCAAGGCTGACAACGAGGCCTGTTGTTAGAAAAAATACCCTGAAAGCCTTTCTCTTAGATCGGCCAATACCTATGCCGCAAAGGTAATTTATAGAGGTTGTGATGAGAATAAGTACAACGTACTTATAGTTCCAACACATATAAAAATAATAACTTGCCAAAAGCAGTAAAACCCAACGAAAACGGTGTGGCAACGCAAAATACATAGCTACCACAATGGGAAAGAAAATGATAAAATCGAGGGAATTAAAAAGCATATTCTAAAACAACATTTAAATACACAACAATAGCATTGTACATATAACAGCACGCAAAGGTTATTCTTTTTAAGAATTTCAGAAACATTTTTTTACCAACGGGAATAATATTTTGATAAGAATTAGGAGATTCTTACAGGAAAGCAGACATAAACGCCTTTCAGTTAAAAATAGTTGGCTTTAAAAGCGTATTATGGACTGTACCCTGATGATATTTTAGGCAGGATATATTTTATTGAGACTAATTCTATAATTTCTGAATGAGGAGAAAAAGGAGGTAAGTTTGTTTTATAGTATATTAGTTTAAAGAAATTTGATTTTATCTGTACCAATTACTATTTATTTACTTAATTTGAGATTGCATTTTAGATTCTTTAGTGCCAAATGATTTATTATTTTATTTGTAATTAGTTATGGTAAACAAACCCCTGGTTTCGGTATTAATGCCTGTTTATAATGCAGAAAAGTATATTGCCGTTGCAATAAAAAGCATTCTTGATCAGACCTATGCAAATATTGAAATTCTTGTAACAGATGATTGTTCCACTGATAATTCAGGTACAATCATTGATCAATTCACAGATAGTCGTATACGAAAATTCAAAAATCCTACAAATTTAGGCTACCTTAAAACATGTAATAATTTATTTAAATTGGCCGCCGGTGAATTCTTTGCCTTTCAGGATGCTGATGACTGGTCTGATCCTATACGAATAGAAACCACAATGCAGAATTTACTGGCTGATACTTCTCTTGGCCTATGTGGTTGTAATTACAAACGTATTTCTGCCGCGAACAAGGTAACTGAAATATCCCATTATCCTGAAAAAGATGAGGATATAAGAGAGTATATTGAGATCAAAAAAAGACTGCCATTGTGCGGGGCGACTGTTATCGTGAGAAAATCTGTTTATCAAGCGATTGGAGGGTACAGAGAGTTTTTTGGCAGGTATGGGCATGAACACATCGATTGGTTTTTCCTGGCTTCTGAGAAGTTTAAGACTGGAAATGTAGCTGCTCCTTTATATAATTACAGATATATTCGAAATTCATTTTCATTATCGGACCAGCTTGTAAATTTTATGAAGTTTTACATGGTTGATATCCTCTGGTTCTTAAAGATGCAAAGGAAAGAGCATGGCGTTGATGGCATTCAGGATAATTCTATGGCTGCTGAATTAAATGCATATCTGAATAGTCTTGAAAAGAGCTTCTGGTCAGACAGGAAGTCAGTATACTTCAGAATGGTTACCCGATTTAGCGCTAACATGGATTATTTGGAAGCACTTTATTCAACATATAATGGATTATCCAAAAAAGAAATAAAACTCTCATTTGCAGCATATTTATTATTTTGTACCTGCAAAATGTTTTTCCGTAACCTGATACGTGTATCAAGGTTAAAAAAATCAGGAAAAAGACATAGGAATCTTGGTTAATTATTTTGGATCAGGATAAATGCAGAGTCTGAATTCTTTACAAGAACCAATTGAAAACTCTGGATTCAAATAGGTTTTTTTTAAAATACATAGGCCTTAGTCCAATCTTTACCTTTTGTGTAATTTATTTTGCATTGTTTGTCGCCTGCTTGACTTCTTCTTTTGATATGATTCTTATTTTTTTATGATGATTCAGATCAAGTAATGTTCGTTTTAATATGTCCTTTCATCCTAGTATTTGCTATGTATTTGTATATATATATTATATAATTATATGATTATTATTTCATTTTGAATATTATCTTTAGGTTTCTAATTCCATTAAAATTATATAATGAAAAACGAATCTGGCTTAAAGTCAATGCCATCAACCCAAAATGATTATTTAAATAGTAATGATGTTGATCAAAAGAAGGAATTGACGCCAACAACACTGACAGAGCGAATAAATTCAATCGATATAGTACGTGGTATTGCTCTTCTGGGTATATTGTTGCCTAACATAATAGGTTTTGGACTTGCATATGATGATCCAACAGTCTGTGGTGGAGCTGATGGATGGAATATTAGACTCTGGGCATTTTTTGATATATTAGATATCGAAGGTACAACGAGAGGTTTATTTACGATGTTATTTGGTGCAGGTTTTATAATTTTTACATCCCGGGGGATAAGCAAAGGTATTGGAATAGCCACAGCAGATTATTATTACAGGAGAATTCTCTGGCTCTTATTCTTCGGATTGGTTCATGCATATGTATTATTATGGTATGGTGAAATATTATTTATATTCGCGATTTGTGGCCTTACGCTATTCGCATTTCGAACAGTGAGACCAAAATATCTGGTAGCACTTGGAATTATAGTGCTTACTATTGGGAGTTTAAAATTTGCTATGGAGTACCGGAATAATTTGAAAATTAAAAAAGCTGGTATAGCTACCGAACTATTACTGAAGAACGGGGTCAAATTATCTGAAGAACAAACATTATCATTAAAAAAATGGGAAGCTATAAAAACAAATAATATAGATGTAGAGCGTATTAATGAAAGACTTCATCAAGGGTACTTTTCAATATTTAAATATCGATTTCATGAATCTAGGAGAAATCAGACTATAAATTTATACGATTATTATTTCTGGGATTCTTTAGGCTTTATGTTAATAGGCATGGCTTTCTTTACATGGGGAATATTTCATGCAAGACGATCTTATAGATTTTATTTTATTATGATATTAGTGGGATATGCAGTAGGTCTTACAGTTAATATTTATGAAATGAATTTAGTAAGACATAGTAATTTTGATCCAGTCGCAATAAGTCAGGCTAAGCTAACCTATCATTTAGGACGACTATCTATGACTATTGGACATTTAGGGTTAATTTTAATATTCATTAAATCAGGTATTTTAAAATTCCTTCAAAATGCTTTGGCAGCAGTAGGAAATATGTCTTTAAGCAACTATTTTATGCATACTATAATATGCAATTTCATTTTTATGGGTTTCGGATTCGGCCTTTTTGGTAAATTACAGCGTTATGAATTGTATTTTGTGGTTATTGCAATATGGATTATTCAACTGATATACAGTCCTCTCTGGTTGAAATATTTCAGGTTCGGTCCCTTTGAATGGTTATGGAGAAGTTTAACTTACAAAAAAATTCAGAAATTCAAAAAATAAGAGCGTAAACCATATATGGTAGTTCTTTTTATTATGCTTTTGACCGTTAATTATAAATATTCTTTGAATAGGACCTAGAAACAATCAGGAATGAGTAGTCTATTCTTCTTTATACATCTTAAATAGGGATGTTCGTAAATAGTAAAAACTTCTGATATAGAGTTAGATAACTTATAGTATCTTAAAGAAAAAACACCGAAAAGGTGGCAAAACCTAAAAATTCGGGGTAATTCTTTAAAATATCTATGAGAAAAATAAGAAGAATTTACGAGACTACCCAAGAAATTAATTTTCTTTCTCCACAAAAAGAGTTTTCCCTGTATTGGAATAGTTTTTAACATCGGAATTAGGGCAACTATACCAGGCCATTCCGTGGGGTTAAATGGTTAAATCCCTGAAACTAAGAGAAAACCGAAAAGGCAGGTTTTCACAGTTCAGTCCACAAGGTAAGTTGGCACTGATGTTTCTAAAGGCCTATGCCGGTCTATCAGACAGAAAACTCTATGAACATCTCAATGGGAGTATCCAGTATCAATTGTTTTGTGGAATTTTTTTGGGACCGGGAAAATTAGCAGACTTTAAAATCATCAGTAGGATCAGGACACAACTAGCAAAGAAACTAAATATCCGTATGACACAGGATGTGTTGGCCAATGCATGGAATCCCTACATTAAGAATCCGAATGTTGTACTGGAAGATGCCACCTGTTATGAGTCCTACATGCGTTTTCCCACTAATGTAAAGATACTTTGGGAGAGTGTTGATTGGATGTACGGCCAGATGAAGCTCACCTGCAAAAGGCTGAAGATACCAACTCCGAGGACAAAGTATCTGGAACAAAAGGACAAGTATTTTGCCTATATGCGTATGCGAAAGAAGCCGTGGAAGCAAACCACCAAGCGTACCAGGAGCTTACTGTACTTACTGAACAAGCTGATAGAGGAACTTGACAAGATAGAGGACCAACACCGGATTTTTAGAAATGTCTTCTATTTTGCGAATCTCCCTCTTTAGTATTAAAACCTTGCAACAGCTTTTTCGGCTATCGACTGCCCGATAGCTAATGATGCTGTGGCGGCCGGGGACGGTGTGTTAAGCACATTGATAATAAATTTATCCTCAACAAAAAGGAAATCATCCACCAATCCGCCGTTTTTATCACAAGCCTGGGCTCTGACACCGGCACCACCGGAATCCAGATCTTCAGATCTGACTTCCGGGACGAGTCTTTGCAAAGCCCTGGTAAGTGCAAACTTGTTATAAGAGCGGTAGTATTCACCCAGGCCCATTTTCCAGTATTGCA
>CAYPOY010000005.1:0-39555 GCA_964412395.1 uncultured Anaerolineales bacterium
TGCTGTTACCTGATGCCTGCCCGTGAAAGTTCCCACAGTTTTTAGCCACACTCAATTGATATTATACAGTAGTTCAGGCCGATGTCAAGAATTAGCAAGGCTCTCCATCCCAGGCACTGCCACATCTGCGGCCGCCGCCTCCGGGGGCGGGGCTGGGTCTACGCGCCCAACGGCGTCCCGGATGGTCAGTCCATCGTCGTCTGCCGCCGCTGCCAGGAGACGGCACCGCGCTGCGACATCTGCGGTGTGCCGATGGGCACCAACCACGTCCGGTTGCCCGACGGCCGGCGTATCTGTGCCCGCTGCCACCAGACCGCCGTCTATGACCCTGCCCGGGCGCAAGCACTCTTCGAGCGCGTGGCCCGCATCGTTACCGACGAACTAGGCCTGGGGCTCAACGTGGGCACCGGCTTCGCGCTGGCAGACCACCGGCACCTGCAGCGGCTGGCGACGGAGGCCCGGCCGGCTCTCCACGACGACCCGGCCAAGGTGGTGGGTCTTTTCGTCCGTAAGGGCCGCAAGCGGGTGATGTATCTGCTCTCCAACTTACCGCAGATATTGCTTATCCAGACCATCGCCCACGAGTGGGCTCACGCCTGGCAAGGGGAGAATTGCCCGCTGCTTCAGGACCCGCTCGTGCGCGAGGGGTTCGCCGAGTGGGTGGCCTACAAGACGTTGCAGAGGATGGGGGCGGTCAAGAAGACGGCGCTGATGGAACAGCAAGATGGACTGTACGGCGAGGGGCTGCGGGAGATGCTGGAACTGGAACGGCGCGATGGTGTGTCCGGTGTGTTGGCCTTTTGCCGGCGGGCGGAATAGTGCGAATTGCGAATGACGAATGGCGAATGGCGAATGGCGAATTGCAGAATCGGATTCGGGAAGGGGTGAGATGGCTGAAACGTTGAGTTTGAACTGCACGGTGAATACACCCGCTCTGCCCGTCACTGGACAGCCCCGCCTGCTCTATCTGCTGTTGGAGGTGGGTGGGGGTACTGACTCCGTGACGCTGCCGGTTAACCTCGCGCTGGTAGTGGACGTGAGCGACTCAATGCACTTCCGCCTGGCCACCGAAGCGCAGTTCAAGGAACTGGCACGGATGGGAGTGCTGCAAGAGGTGCTGGTGGATGGCGTGCCAGCCTGGCAGTCGGCGGACATCTCCGACGATGCACTGGCTCGCCTGCCGCGTAAGATTGACCGCGTCAAAAATGCACTGCGAGCCGCGGTTGAGCAACTTCGCCCCGCCGACCGTTTCGCCCTGGTCGCCTTCGCGGGACAGGCAGTCACGCTCATTCCCAACACCGCTGGCGTCGGGCCGATCAAAAGCCGCCTGCTCGACGTCGTTGATGGACTGGATGAACTGCAACTGGGAGACGATACATACATCGGGCGGGGGATGGCGTTGGGTTTCGAGGAATTACAGCGAGGTGCTTCGGGCGGCCTGGCCGCCCGGATGCTCGCGCTCACCGATGGCTTCACGTTGGACGAGGACGACTGCCGCGCCTGGGCCGAACGAGCGCAGGCAGCCCGCGTCCCCATAAGCACGATGGGATTGGGGGGCGAGTTCAACGAGGAGTTGATGATCCCCATTGCCGACCGGACCGGCGGCGAGGCCTATCTGCTGGAGGACTCTGAGGACATCCCGGCCGCCTTTGCCCAGGAGTTGCAGCGGGCGCAGGCGGTGCGCTACCGCAACCTGGAACTGAAACTGCGTCCCTCACAAGGGGTGGAGGTACGGGCGGCCTACCGGGTGCGTCCCTCCATCGCGCCGCTGGAAGCGGTCAATGAGGGCGGCAGTTACAGTTTCCCGCTGGGCGACCTGGTGGCGGGGGAGGAGCCGGCACTGCTGCTGGAACTGATCGCGCCACCACGCCCGGCAGGGGTCTACCGGCTGGCCCAGGCCCTGCTGGCCTGCGGTGCCCCAGCCGGCGGCTTGGCCGGCCTGAAAACGCGGGCCGATGTGGTGGTCGAATACACGCCCGACCCGGCCCGAGCAGCGCAGATGGTGCCACAGGTGATGCACGTCGTCGAGGCGCTGAGCGCCTACAAGTTGCAGCGAGGGGCGCAGCGGGCGCTGGATGAAGGTGACGTGGGGCGAGCGACGCGCAAGCTACGAGCCGCCGCCACCCGCCTGCTGGATATGGGCGAGGAGGAACTGGCGGTGGAGATGGAACGGCAGGCGGCAGAACTGGAACAGCGTGGCCAGGCCGACCCGCGACGAACGAAGAAGCTGCGCTATGAGACACGGAAGTTGACGCAGTGAGGTGCGACGCACTTCAGAAGTGCGTCGCACCTCACAGGAGTAGAAAGTGACACAAGAGTGTCCTCATTGCCACCACCTCAACCGTGACACGGCACAGTTCTGCGCCGGCTGCGGCAATCCCTTGCAGCCTGGCGGGACGAGGCCCTACGTTACCCTCCAGCCCGGCCAGACGATGCACAACGTCTATCGCATCGTGCGACCACTGGGCAAGGGCGGTATGGGAGCCATCTACCTGGCGGAGGACCTGGGGGCCTTCGACCGCCAGCGCGTCATCAAGGAGATGCTCCAGTACTTTGATCTGACTGACCATCAGGCGGTGCAAAAGGCTCAGCAGCGGTTTGAGGCAGAGGGGCGCACGCTGGCCCGCCTGCGTCATCCTGGCATCCCCGACATCACGGCCTACTTCTCTGAGGGCGGCCGCAACTACATTGTGATGGAGTACGTCGAGGGGGAGGATCTGCTCCAGGGACTGACCCACGAGGGTGCTCACGGCAACCTGGTGCATGGCAAACCCTACCCCGTCAAAGACATCCTACGCTGGGGTATCCAACTGTGCGGGGTACTCACCTACCTGGCCCGCCAGAAGCCGCCCGTCGTCCACCACGACATCAAACCAGCCAACGTCATCATTGACAAGAACACCGGCGAGGCCTACCTGGTGGACTTCGGCACGGCCAAAGCGCGCCTGGTCGTGCAGCCCGGTGGAAAGGTCGGCGTGCAGAAATCCAGCATCTACGGCACCGAGGGGTACGCTGCACCGGAGATGTACAACGCCGAGTCTTCCCCCCGCTCCGACGTCTACTCGCTGGCGGCTACGCTCTATCACCTGCTGACCGACGACGACCCCCGCGACCATCCGCTTGACTACCCCAAACTGAAAACACTGGATCCGGCACTGCGGGCGGCGTTGCAGAGCGCACTGCATGACGACCCACAGGAGCGTCCCGAGGCTCACGCTTTCCGCCGCGCTCTCCAGGACGTGCAGGCCGCGCTTCTGGGCGAGGTCAAGGCTCCCTTCACTTTCCCCGACGGCCGGCAGGCGCGCACGCCGCGGGAGTTGGCCCGCCTGTGCGACACTCAGTGGGACACAGCGAGGAGGCTCTTGTACGGCGGAGAGTTTGAACGCTGGCTGAGACATTCACTTTTCCGGGCCGACCTGGCGGACAAAGCGGCTTCCATCGTGCAGGCCGGCGGTGACCAGAACGAGGGGCTGGAGGCTTTCCTCCACGTCCTCAACCCGCGCCTCTCCTACCCGGCGCTGCGCCTGCGTCCCCGCACCTTGCGCTTTGGGCGCATCGTCTCCGGCGACAAGGCCCAGCGCACTCTCCGCCTCCACAACCGCGCCGGCCGGGGCCCGCTGAAGGGCACGATCACGGTGGACCCGCCGGTTTCCTGGATCAGCATTCCCCGACGCTTCGACGGCGAGCGCGACGTCACGGTCACGGTGGACGCCAGCAATGTGCCGGATGGCACACGACTGGCGGCGCACCTGAAACTCAAGACGGCCTACGAGGAACAGAGCGTAGCAGTGCGCGGGCAGGTGGCCTTCCCCTGGCCGCAAGCACTGGGGCGCGTTGGGTTGGCACTGACCATCGGAGGAATGGTAGGATGGTATCTGGCCTTCCTGGGTATGAGCGCTCCCGGAGCACGTCTGACCTACACCGGTGTAGGAACCCTGGCACTGTTCCTGGCGTGGCTGCGTGTTCGCCGCGCACAGGCTTCGTGGAAGGGGAAGGCATTTCGGCTGTTGTTCTACTTGCTCCTCTTCGGAGTGCTCCTGACGATGGCCAACCGGATGTGCTACGCTTCCTGGAGCTTCGTGCGTCGTGCAGATATGGTTGGCGGCTGGACATTGCCAACGGCTGCTGGTGTCATCGTCGGGCTGGTCATCGGTGTCATACGGGCATTGAGCCGGCCTGGCCGCCGGCTGATCCCCCGGCTCTTTGCCGCACTCATCCTGCTGGGGTCCGCCGCCTATGGTGGCTGGAGGGCCTATCTTGCTGTGGGCCGGTTTATCGTCAGCACACCGACCCCCGCACCGGCGCAAGAGGTCACAGCCACGCCGCGCTCGACCCGGTCGGTCACGCCGACGCAGAGGCAGCCTATGAGAACTGTATGGCCCGGCGAGATTGGCGTAGGCGCACAAGTCGTGGTTGCCACAGGTGGGCGGCGCCTCAACGTCCGGCGAACGCCAGGGACGGACGCGGTCATCATCACGTGCGTGGATCCCGGCACACGGCTGGAGGTGGTGGACGGCCCCCGCACCGCCAGCGGCTACACCTGGTGGCGCGTTAAGTTACCTGATGGTACAATAGGCTGGGTAGCCGAGAATTGGCTGAAGCTGGTGGAGTGATTCCCCTGTCCTCGGCCGGCCCCGTGATGGGGCAAGCCTGTTTTCACACAAGAACGGCCCTTGGTGGGCAAAGGAAGGTGCTCTGATGAGCGTCGAGGTATGGTACGGTGACAAGCCGCACCACGAGGCCGAGCAGAAGACACTGCTCGAACTGTATCAGTATCTTCATCCCCAGCAGGAGCATTTTATCCTCCTGCATAACTTCTTCGCCGGACGGAGCAACGAGATTGACCTGGTTGTACTCAAGCGTGACGGCGTCTTCCTGGCCGAACTCAAGCATGTCTGGGACCCCATCGTCGGCGAGCGTGAGGGCGACTGGAAAGCGACCCGTGAGGACGGCAGCGAGGTCGTCCTGAACCCCGACCGGCCCAACCCCTTCAAGCAGGCACAGCGCAACTACTACAATTGGAAGGACTGGTGCCAGGCCCACGCCGAAGAGATCGGCGCTGGCCTGATGCAATCCCGCCCGACGGATTGGACCGACGTGATGACCTACGTCGTCCTATACCCGGATCTGCCGGTAGGCAGCCGAATAGATATCGGCGATTGGCCTGTGCAGGCTGTAGGGCTGCCGACGTTCCTGGCCGCGCTGGTGATGCGTTCGTCGAAGAAGGTCGCTCTGTCACGCCAGGAGATGAGGTGCGTCCCCCGGTTGATTGGGTTGCAACAGTGGCAGTTGGCGCAGCCGACGGAAAAATTGTCGGACTGGGAGCCAGCCGCCTTCGCCGTGCTGGTGGCGCGGGGCCATACACTGTCGGCACCGCTCTTCCGCCTGGATGAGATCAACAAAGAGGTCATCACCATCGGTCGAGAGACCGAGAATGACCTGATCATCGGCGACCCTACGGTGTCGCGCTACCACGCTGAGATGTACCGACACGGCGGGCGCTGGGTCGTGCGCGACCTGGACAGCACCAGCGGCACCTTTGTGAGTTACGGCGGCGACCCAGACGTGGAAAGTCAGGTTCGGGGCAGAGAATTTGCTTTGAAGAACAATTCCATCGTCCGCTTTGGCCCGGCCGCCTACACGCTGCTGTTGCACGAGGATGGAGAGACGTGAACATCTGTCCGCAGTGTGGTACGATCAACCGCCCTGAGGCACACTTTTGCCGGCAATGCCGGAGCGCAATGCCGGCCGCCGCATTGCTTTGTTCGTCTTGCGGGGCGGCGCTGCGTCCGGGCGCTCGCTTCTGCAAGCAGTGCGGCAAGCCAGTCACTGCCGCTTCTGCCACCAGCGCTCAGCCCACCTGTCCTCGTTGCGGCAAACCGGTGCGTCCCCAGGCACTCTTCTGCCCTCATTGCGGTGCTTCTCTCCCCCGTCCATCGGCGACGAAAGCCTGCCCCCGCTGCGGCGCGCCGGTGCGAACGATTGCCCGTTTCTGTCCCTTCTGTGGCGCCCCGCTGGCTCTGGCACCGACTGCCCCTACAGGCCCGCGTTGCCCCAACTGCGGCGCTCCTGTTCGCCCGGGCGCGCGTTTCTGTCGCATCTGCAGCCACCCACTGACGGCGTCCCCACCGCCTCTGCCCCCGTCGCAACAACCCGGACGCTCCGGCACCGGCGACCTGCTGCCGCTGTCCATCCTCTCTGGCCGCTACGCCATCATGGAGAAAATCGCCCAGGGGGGTATGGGAGCCATCTATAAGGCTCAGGACAAGCGGCTTCAGGGTAAGATCGTGGCCGTGAAAGAGATGTCCGAGTCGGCTATACCCCCGGCCGAGCGTGAGCAGATTCTGAAATCATTCCAGCGCGAGGCAGAACTGCTGGCCCAGCTCGAGCACCCCAACCTGGCGCGGGTAACCGACCGCTTTCAGGAGGGAGAGCGCCACTATATAATCATGGAGTTCATCGAGGGCCAGACGTTGGGGAAAATGCTGGAAGGACGCACTGAGCCTTTCCCGGAGGATCAGGTGCTGGTCTGGGCAGAGCAATTGTGCGACGTGCTGACTTTCTTGCATGGCCAAAAACCCAAGATCATCTACCGCGACGTGAAACCGGCCAATGTGATGGTGCTGAATGGTTCTGATGAGATCAAGTTGATTGACTTTGGCATCGCCCGTTTCTACAAGCCGGGCAAGCGGAAGGACACCATCGAGTTCGGCACCGATGGCTACGCTCCGCCAGAACAGTACGGCAAATCCCAGACCGACGAGCGGGCTGACCTCCACGCGCTGGGGGCGATGCTTCACCAGTTGCTCACCCTGCACGACCCTGTCACAGTACTGTTCCAGTTCCCTCGCGTGCGCAGCCTTAACTCCGAGGTGAGCCGTCGCGTGGAGACTGCCATCGCGAAGGCAGTGCAGCCTAACAAGGATAAGCGTCACCAGTCCATTGAGGAGATGCGAGTTGCGCTTCTGGGGGAGGAGGCAGCAAAACAGCCTCGTCCCCCGGCGAAGGACAAGAAGAAACCCACCAGAACTACCAGGCCATCCACGGTCCCACCATCGGCGCCAGGCAAGTTGACGCTCACTCCAGCCTTGCTGGACTTCGGGCCGGTGCTGGGCGGCGGTGATGCCTCCGACCAATCTTTGGTAGTCGCTTTCGCTGCCGGCGAGGAGGCGACCCTCAGCACCGATGTTCCCTGGCTGCATGTCCACCCTCGCAGCGTCAGCAAACGTGGCAGCCGGGTTACTGTCGCACTGGACACCCCCCGTCTCCAGGCGGGACGAGTACAACTGAGGGGGAACTGGCTGAGGCGCTGGGCTGGCTGGCATACTTGCCGCCTGGTACCGGCGGAGCAGAGCGCCCGCGCTCACGTGAAAGTGGAATTGAAAAGCGGATATGAGCAACGCGTGCCGGTCAGCGTCATCGTCGTGCCGCAACGCTGGCAGGTGCAGGCCGGCTGGGCGGCAACCATCGGGGCCATGTTATTGGAGGCGGCAGCAGTGATCGGCGCATTGGGAGCGCTCGTGACGGCGGTGTTTGGAGCAGGATTCTAGATGCACAATCCTCAAGGCAATGAAGACTACAGCACCTTCTGGGATCGCCGTGCGCTCTCTTCCAGCGCGCTGAGCCATTGTGAGCACGTTGTACAAGCATTGGAGGGAGGATAGGATGTCCACTGTTACCTGCCCGAACTGTGGCAAACCGAACCGGCGCGGAGCGCAGTTCTGCAAGCACTGCCGGGCCGATCTTTCACCCACGCGAGGCATGCCGCCGACCTCTGCTGACAAGAGCAAATCGGCGCAATCTGCGACCGGTGTCATCTCTGCGTTGATACAGAAGGTGACACGCTATCTGCCAGGGTCGAAGTCAGCACGACCACCACGACCTGGGGCATCACAGCCCCCGACCCGGCCAATGCCTCCCTCCGAACGGCCGGCGTCGCCCTTAGCCACCATCGCGACGCAACCCTCATCATCTCCAGCACCACAGACAGATGGCCCAATGGCCCCCCTGTCTGTAGGACAGGTGTTGGCCCGGCGGTATATCATCACAAGAGCGCGAGCATTGACCCATTCCATCTACTACGACGCGCTCGACCTCATCTGCCCGGCCTGCAAGACCACGCACGCCACCATGCCCCCCGGCGGTCTGTGCCGCCAATGTCGTGTCCCTCTGACGACTGTACTGATCCACGAACGACATACGCGTCCCGGCAGCCGCCTCTCCGACGGCGAGATAAAACGCCTACTGCTCCTCAGTGCCGGCAATGTCAACATTCTTTCTCATCGAGACATCGTCCGGTACGAAAAGCGCGCCTACGCAGTGGTCGAGCATCCCGGCCAGTGGGGCGTGCTGGTGCGTGGGCGCAGGCAACGGTCGCTCGACGAAACGCTTGCCGGTGCCGTCCAGGTAGGTCAGGCCCTGGCCTACCTGTACGATCACGGCTTCGCCCACTCCGAAATCGGCGGCGCGAGCATTGAGAGCCTCGTCGTAGTCGGTGGGGGCATGGACGTCAAACTGGCCGACTTGAGCACCTGTATCCCTCTTCCATCTAGCGATGCTCAAGCCCTGCGGGCGCAGATCAACCGCGATGTCACTTTTCTAGGCAATTTGCTCTTCTACCTGGCCACCAGCAAGGAGCTGTCGCGCACGAGCGTCGAGTTCACGCCACCGGCGCTGCGCCCCTTCGTCGAGCGAGCGATGCAAGCGCAATATGCCTCCGTGAGTGATATGCTGACCGACTTCTCGCTCCTGCCATCTGCCCCGATCCCAACCCGGCCCCTCAAGCCCTCCCACGGGCAGGCGACTCACCCTGGACAGCAACACACCCGCAACGAGGACGCTGTCGTCACGTTCACCTTCGACAAAGAGCAGGATGGGCGTTCGGTGCCAATTGGCTTCTACCTGGTGGCCGACGGGATGGGAGGGCACGACGCGGGCGACGTCGCCAGCCGCACGGTCAATCAGATCGTGACCGACTGGATCATCAAGACCAAGGTGCTCCCCAACCTGCGGAAAGCGACGCGCAAACTGACGACCGAGAATGTGCCCGGCGAGTTGTTGACGCAGGCCATTCAGCAGGCCAACGAGACACTCCTGCGTCGTGGAAAAGCGAAGGGCAGCGACCTGGGTTCTACTGTCACGGCGGCGCTGGTCATCGGGGACGTGGCGACCATAGCCAGCGCCGGCGACAGCCGCACCTACCTGCTGCGCGAGGGGCGGCTGGAGCAGATCACACAGGATCACTCATTGGTGGCGCGGCTGGTGGACGCCGGTGTCATCGGACCGGAGGAGATGCGCACCCATCCTCAGCGCAACCAGATTTACCGCTGCCTGGGGCATAAGCCGGTTGTAGAGGTGGACACATTCACGATTCAACTCCGGCGCGGTGACCGGCTGGTCCTTTGCTCCGACGGGCTGTGGGAGATGGTTCTGGATCCGGAGATTCAGCGCATCGTGGAGCGATCCCGCAGCCCCCAGCAGGCGTGCGACGCGCTGGTGGAAGCAGCTAACCGCGCTGGTGGGGAGGACAACATCGCGGTGATTGTGGTGGAGATGGAGTGAAGAGAATGAACAATGAAGCAATG
This sequence comes from uncultured Anaerolineales bacterium, assembly GCA_964412395.1. Taxonomy (GTDB): domain Bacteria; phylum Chloroflexota; class Anaerolineae; order B4-G1; family B4-G1; genus CAYPOY01. Next base: position 9,585 of record CAYPOY010000005.1, read on the forward strand.
AAGCAATGAACAATGAAGTAATGAACAATGAACCAATGACCGGTCAGAGAGTGAGGGGCAATGTCTAAACTGAGGCTGAGGCGTGTTCTCATACTCGTCGTGGCGCTGGTGCTTTTGGGGGCGCTGGCCTGGGGTGTGGGGTGGATAGCGCACAGCCTGGTCAGCCGGCCGACACCCCCCCCGCTGGCGGCGACGGCCACGGCAACAGCAACGCCTGCTTTGGCGGTAGCAACCGCAACGGAGGTTCCGGCAACATCGGCTCCCGCGCCAACGCCCGTCTCGCCTGCGGCTGTGCCGCCGACCAGCACTCCAGCGCCGACTTCCACACCGATGCCCACCCTCACCCCCACTCCTACAGAGGAATGGGAAATTGTACAACTGGGAGAGGGGCTGTACCAGGTGTGCCGCCGCCATTGTCCAGGAAGGTGGTCCGGGAGCGGCAAGCCGTCCAGCCTGGATAAGTACGCTCGGGAAGTTGCGCGGATGAACGGGTTGCGATGGGGATGGTGGGGGCCGAAGTTGCACGAGGGTCAGGCGTTACTGATGCCGGCCTGTCCACCGTAAGAGCGAAGGAAGGTTCATGTGTTAGCGACAGGCACAGTGGTACAGAACCGCTACCGCATCCTCCGCCAGATCGGCGGTGGGGGGATGGGGGTGGTCTACCTGGCGGAGGATACTCGTCTGCCCGGACGCCGCTGTGCCATCAAGGAGATGTCCCCCGCCCAACTGGCCCCTCAGGACCGCAGATGGGCTATCAACGCCTTCCGGCAGGAAGCCCAGATGCTGGCCAATCTCAGCCACCCTGGCCTAACCGCCGTCACCGACTTCTTCCCCGAGGGGGGCAACTGGTACCTGGTGATGGACTATGTGGAGGGGGAGACGCTGGAAAAACGGCTGGAGCGAGCGCGCAAGGGCCGCCTGCCGCTGGAGGAGACCCTCGGCATCATACGCCAGTTGTGCAACGTGCTGGAGTACCTGCACGGGCAGAGCCCGCCGGTGGTGTTCCGGGACCTGAAGCCAGGAAATGTGATGCTGACACCGCAGAACGAGGTGAAGTTGATTGACTTTGGCATCGCCCGCTTCTTCAAGCCGGGGCAGACGCGGGACACAGTGAACCTGGGGACGCCGGGGTACGCCGCGCCGGAACTGTACGGCGGTTTGGGGCAGAGCGACCCGCGCACGGACGTCTACAGCCTGGGGGCGCTGCTGCTCCAGATGGTGACCGGATACGATCCGATCACGGCAGTCACGCCGTTTCCTTTGCCGCCCGTTGGCAGCCTGATGCAGGGACTGCCGGCGCATATGCAGGAAGTGATTTCCCGCGCCACACAACTGCAGCCTGATCTGCGCTATCCCAGTGTGAGGGAACTGCGTCAGGCGCTGTTCCCGCGTGGGCAGACGTTGCAGAAACCAGGGGGGATGGGCACATCGCCCCACGTGCTGCCCTCCGCTGCTGTTCCCTCAAGTCTCCACCGATGGCTCTGGATCGGCTTGGGGACAGCAGGCATACTCCTCACCACAGGGCTGTGCATTGGTGTGATCCTGCTGCCGGGGTTGTTCGGCGGACCAGAGACCGCCACTCCGCTGCCCGCGTCTATGTGGACACCATCTACTACAACCACTCCTCCGCCCTTGCCTTCTCCGACGGCTACGCCTCCACTCCCACCTTCTCTCACGACGGGACTCTCAGCAGACACACCGTTTCCTGTCACTAAGTCTTCCTCTATGGCCGAACGTGAAGTAGCCCTGCTGAGAACCCTGCGCTACCGTGAGGGCAACGATGGTGTCATCTTTGCCTATCAGGTCGAGGCACTGCCCACGATTGACGGTCGGTTGGACGAGTGGTCCGGCCACGTGTATGATATTTCCTATGAGGCCTACGACCCGGGAGCCGGAGAGTTGAGAGGAAATCTGAGCGGTCCATCTGATCTCTACGGACGCTTCTACATCGGATGGGATGCTGACAATCTCCACCTGGGTATTGAGATTACCGACGACGTCCACGTTCAAATCGAGGGTGGTCGGTATCTCTACAAAGGCGATGACGTCGAAATACAAATAGACGCCAACCTGTCGGGTGACTTCTATGATTCAAGCTTGAGCAGCGACGATGGACAGGTAGGCCTCTCGGCTGGCGATTTTAGTTCGAGGGAACCTGAGGCCTACATCTGGCGTCCCCCCGACCTGGAACAGGCAGGTACGATGATTGTGCTGGCAGCGCGGGAGACCAGCAGCGGCTATACTCTGGAAGCGGCCATTCCCTGGTGGACCCTCGGTGGCCGCCCCCCAGTCGAGACGCCGGTAGGCTTCTGCCTCAGTCTGAGCGATAACGATGTCCCGGGCACGGCCCAGCAGCAGACCTTAATCTCCACTGCGCCGACGCGCAAGTGGGGCGACCCGACAGCCTGGGGCACTTTGATCCTGGTAGATTGGAGATAAGAGACGTGACAGATACGGACAAAACGCCTGTAGAGGCACAGGGGAAGGGCTTTTCGCGGCGTCAACTCCTCCGTGGAGCGGCTGCCTTCGGGATGGCGGGAGTCGTGCACTGGCTGACGGGTTGCACTGCAGCCCCCTCGCCCGTGTCTCCCACGGCGACGGAGGAGCTGGCGTCCACTCCCACCACGCGGCCATCGCCGACGCCGAGGCCTGAACCAACGCACACACCTATTCCCGACGTGCATCTATTCGACGAAGGGGAACTAGCCCGTGTCTTCGTAGCCCACGATCCCGCGCTGCAAGGCTATCCCAGCTCACCGCCTTTTGATCCAGACAGCCACTACCCGGAGTACCCATACGCCCCAGACGATCTGGTACCTGACGATGGCGCCTACGGACTGGTGCGGGAGGCACTACGCTTGATGAACCCAGAGGGCTTCGGTTCGCCGCAGTGGAACCCGCTGGGCAGCATCATCCGTCCCGGCGACTGCATCCTGATCAAGCCCAACCTGGTAGACGACTCCGAGTGGACCAATGGCCAGACCACTCATCCAGCCTTTCTGCGGCCCATCATTGACTATGTTTACAAAGCATGTGGAGCCGGTGGCCGCATCCTGCTGGCCGAGGGCCCGTGGGCAGCGGGTGTCTTCGGCCGTTTGGTGGTCACGACAGGCATCCAAGCCATGGTCGAGCATCTGGCGACCATGCATGGAGTCCCGGTGGTGCTCAAGGACTTGAACAAAGCCAGTCGGGAGACAACACCACTGGTGGATTTGGGGAACGTTTCGGAGCTGCGTACGGTGGAGCGAGCGTGGTACGACGCGCACGGCGAGGTGATGCAGGAAGGAGGCGACCCCGGCGTAGGTCGTTATCGCATCGCGCCGTCGGTGTTGGAAGCCGACGTGGTCATCTGTGCGCCCAAGGCCAAAGTGCACTGCTCAGGTGGCGTGACACTGACGATGAAGAATATGCTTGGCATCATCCCCGCTTGGGACGGTCCCCACGAGCAGGCAGAACTAAAGGACTGCGCCCATACCAGCGATGTGGATCGGGCAGAGGGAGCACAGGGAATGTACCTGGATAATGATACCATCTGGCGCTCGATGGCCGATCTGAACCGCATCCTGCTCTACGCCGACGCACGAGGCGTGCTGCACCCCGAGCGGCAGCGGCGCTATTTGGCGATTGTGGATGGGATCGTGGCGGCGGAGGAGAGCCAGTATCACCCGCACCCCTACCCACTGAACACAGTCGTGATCGGCACTGATCCGGTCACTGCGGATGCGGTCACGGCCCGCTGTATGGGCTTCGACCCGCGCCTCCTGAAATCGGTGACCAAAGCGGCGGTGCGCACGGACTTTTCCCTGGGGCCTGACCATCCCTCGCAGGTCAAGGTGGTTGTCTCGGGCGGGGAGGGGTTGAGTGCTATCTATCGTCACGCGCTTACCCCTGAACTGCACGTCTTTTCCTGGCAGGGACACCTGGAGGCGGACGATTTCGACCCGCCGGAAGTCCTGGAGTGGCGGTGGGATACGGAGAGCGGCGAACTCCAGGTCACAGTTCGCGACCCGGCGGGAGTAGCCTGGGTGAGGGTGGCCTACAGTTATGAGGGAGAATTGCGTATGAAGGCCCTGCATTTGAGTGAGGGCAATTCAGCGGAAGGACAGTGGTGCGTACCATTCCCGCTGGGAGCCACGGCGCGGCAGGCCACGATCCTAACCGGCGACGAACTGTTCAACGAGATGGCACAGAAGATCATCTGGTAAAGATGGAGTGAGGGCTGAAATGCCGCAATTTGGGAGCGTGCTTCAGAACCGCTACCGCATCCTCCACCAGATCGGCGGTGGGGGGATGGCGGTCGTCTACCTGGTGGCGGATACCCGCCTGGCAGGGCGTAACTGCGCCATCAAGGAGATGTCCCCTGCCCAACTGGCCCCCCAGGACCGCCACTGGGCCATCAACGCCTTCCGGCAGGAAGCCCAGATGCTGGCCAATCTCAGTCACCCTGGCCTCACCGCCGTCACCGACTTCTTCCCCGAGGGGGGCAACTGGTACCTGGTGATGGACTATGTGGAGGGGGAGACGCTGGAAAAACGGCTGGAGCGAGCGCGCAAGGGCCGCCTGCCGCTGGAGGAGACCCTCGGCATCATACGCCAGTTGTGCAACGTGCTGGAGTACCTGCACGGGCAGAGTCCACCGGTGGTGTTTCGGGACCTGAAGCCGGGCAACGTGATGCTGACGCCGCAGGGCGCGGTGAAGTTGATTGATTTCGGCATCGCTCGCTTCTTCAAGCCGGGGCGGACGCGGGACACGGTGAACCTGGGAACACCGGGGTATGCTGCGCCGGAGCAATTCGGTGGTCTGGGGCAGAGCGATCCACGGACGGACATCTACAGCCTGGGAGTGCTGCTGCATCAGATGGTGACCGGGTATGACCCGACCACTGCGGCCACGCCGTTTCCCTTACCGTCCCCTGGGAGCCTGGTGCAGGGGCTGCCTGCGCACGTGGAGGAGGTGATCTCCCGCGCCACGCGGATGCAGCCCGACCTGCGGTATCAGAGCGTGGGAGAGTTACGCCAGGCTTTGTTCCCACCCACGTGGGTGTTGCCACCGCAAGGGACGCCGGCTACCCGGCCTTACGTGTCGCCTACCGCACAGCCCCAGGCCCCCTCTGCTCCTGGCCTGGGCAAGGGGATATGGATTGGGCTGGGGATTGCAGTGGTGCTGATCGGGTTGTGCGCTGCGGTGTTGGGCGGGGCGCTGGCGCTGCCGGGCATTTTTGACAGGGGTAGCATACCGACAGTTGAGCAACCAACCATGCCTCCAACGGTTACCACCGAACTCACTAGTCCGCCGCCCACTACGCCGGGGGGATCGCCATCTCCTTCGCCATCTCAGCCGCCGTCCAGCCCCACTTCAACTATGGAGCCGACCGTGGGCGTGTCGCTGCACTGGAGCACCATCGGACAGTCGGTCCGGGGGCGTGACCTCGAGGTGGGAATTATCGGCGATACAAGAGACGCTGCCATCGTCGTCGTGGGCAGTATCCAGGGCGACCAGCCCAACACGCGCGACCTGATCGACTATCTGATAGACGACTTCAACAACGATCGGGACCTCATCCCGGCCAACGTGGCCTTTTACTTCATTCCCACAATCAACCCCGATGGCAACGCTGCTGGCACGCGCCGCAATGCCCACAACGTTGATCTGAACCGCAACTGGGACACGTTCGACTGGACAGCCAACCCGGAGCAACCGGAGGGAACCGTGCGAGGAGCCGGTGGGTCACGCCCCCACTCGGAACCGGAGACGCAAAGATTGGCCGACTACCTACTCTCGCTCCATCGCCAGGATTCCAACCTTCGAGTCGTGGTCTGGCACTCTAGCCAGAGGCTCAGCAGTAGTGGTCACGTCTATCCAGGCTACACGTCCAGTGGCTTGGACGGGAATGCGCTCAGTCTGGCATGGCGCTACGCCGACACGACTGGTTACGCTGTGAAAGAGGACTGGGCCCCTTATGAAACGACGGGGGAACTGATCGCGTGGTGTGCTGAAGAGGGTATCGAGGCTATTGACATCGTCATCCCACGATCACTCTCAGGGTCCAACAGAAACCTGCGCGACACAACGGTGGACGCGCTGTTGGAGATTGCCCGGTTTCCATAGTCATGCCCGGATCTCCGGGTGATAGGAGGTAGGACATTGTCTGGCAACAAAGGAACGCGCTGGATTACGCTGATTCTTATTCTGATAGTGGCCATCGTTGCGGTAGTTGGGCTGACCATCGGCTTTGCCTTTGTGCGCTCTATCGGCAGCGAAGTTGCTCAGACTACCTCAACCGCGTCAGCCGTTCCTCCCCCGACATTGACGCCATCTGTCCCCGCCACAATCGCGCAGGACGAGACTCCTACGATCGCGCCGACGGATGTGCCCCTGCCTCCCACGTCAACGCCCGAGCGAGCGTTCTTCGAGGGGCCGATCACCTACGGTCACTCTTTCAATGGATTCCCGCTGTTGGCTTACCGCTTGGGCGCCGGCCCCTCGGTGCGTGCTATAATCGGCGGCATCCACGGTGGCTATGAATGGAACACCGTCGAACTAGTTAGCGAGACCCTGAAATACTTGCAGGAGAACCCCGCTTTGGTGCCGGACGAGGTCACGTTGTACGTCATCCCGTGCGCCAATCCCGACGGCTACGCCGCCGGCACCGATCGCGAGCACGGGCGGGTGAACGGCAACGGCGTGGACCTGAACCGCAACTGGGATTACCATTGGCAGATGACGGCCACTCACGGGACCCGGCCGGTCTTCGCTGGCACAGGTGCTTTCTCCGAGCCTGAGACGGCCACGTTGCGTGACTTTATTCTGGAGCGGAACGTCGAGGCGGCGATTTTCTACCACAGCGCGATGGCGCGCGTCTTTTATGGGGTCGAGAGGGGCCAGTCGGCGACGTACGAACTGGCCGTGGTTGTGTCAGAGGCGACCGGCTACCCCATCGCGGATGGCGTACCCGGCCAGATCACCACCGGCGACGCGGTTGACTGGATGTCTGCCCAGAGACTGGCGGGCATTGAGGTGGAACTGACCAATCATGAGGATATCGAATGGGAACGCAATCTCCAGGGGCTGCGGGCGTTCCTCGATTGGACATCCCCTCCATTGCCGATGACGATGGTTGTTCAGACAACGACGATCGGCACCTCGGTGCAGGGTCGCCCCATAACAGCGACCCAGGTCGGCAGCGGCAACCAGATCGCATTGGTTGTCATCGGCAGCATCCACGGCAACGAGGCGAACACAGAGGCCCTCGTGCGCGATCTGATGGAGCAGTACGTCAGTGCGCCGGAGTTGGTCCCGTCTGAGTCTACTCTCTACTTTGTGCCGACGATGAACCCCGACGGTCTGGCGGCTGGCACGCGCCAAAACACCAACCAGGTAGACCTCAACCGCAACTGGCCCACCGACGACTGGCAGACCGACGCGGCTCGCACCAGTGGCATCGTTCCTGGCTCAGGCGGCACCGAACCAGGGTCCGAACCCGAGGTGCAGGCGGTCGGTCAATGGTTACTTGATACCGTCAAGCCAGACGCCCAGGAAGTGTGGCTGCTCTCGTACCACTCGGCCTACCCGCCCGATGGCGGCGTGCAGCCGGGCTACCCTGTCTACGGTACTCCCGGTCCCCAGGCCGACCAACTGGCGCAGCGCGTGGCCGATCTTGCAGATTACACCTATCTGCCCACTTGGCCCAGCGTGTACACCTTCACGGGTGAGTTGATTCACTGGTGCGACATCAACGGAATCTGGTCCGCCGACGTGGAGTTGCCCAACTATGCCCTGCCAGATACCGTCCCCAGCGGTAGGTCGGAGACCACGCTGGCGACGCATCAGCGGGTTCTGAGTGCATTGTTGGTGAGTTTTGAGCCCGATAGGCCCTTACCCGACGAAGGTGATTACAGGCACTATACTGTGCAACCCGGCGATACGTTGCTGGACATAGCCATCCGATTCGATGTCGAGATGGAAGAGATTATGCGTCTGAATGGAATAGATGACGAGAACCTTATCAGCATAGGACAGGAACTTCTCATCCCTGCGGCTGCGGGTGGCCAACCGTGAGGCACTTTTTCTCCCGTTTCCGCTCGCATCACTTGCTTGATACCACCTTTTCTGGTTTGCACCCTGACATAGATGGAGGCAATGTCGTCCAGGTGACCTATAGTGACGCCAGTGATACGTGGCCCGTCTGGTCGCCCATATCCTATACCCATTAGGAGTACTGAGATGCTACAAACTGGAAGTGTACTTCAGAACCGCTACCGCATCGCCCGCCTGCTAGGCCACGGCGGGATGGGCGCCGTCTACCGCGCCTGGGACCTCAGCCTCAACATCCCCGTCGCGCTCAAGGAACTGGTGCCCGAGCCGGGCATTGACCCGGCCACGTTGGCCCAATTGCGAGCCCAGTTCCAGCGCGAGGCCCAGGTGCTGGCAGGGCTCGTCCACCCCAGCCTTCCCCGCGTCACAGACCACTTCGAGTGGGGCGGCAACGCCTACCTGGTGATGGATTTCGTCGAGGGGGAGAGCCTGGACACGCTCATCGCCCGGCAGGGGGCGCTGCCCGAAACCCAGGTCGTGAATTGGACCGGCCAGTTGCTGGACGCGCTGGCGACGTGTCACGCGCAGCACATCATTCACCGTGACGTCAAGCCGCAGAACATTATCATCCGCCCCGATGGACGTGCGGTGCTCGTGGACTTTGGGCTGGTCAAACTGTGGGACCCGCGCCACCCCCAGACCCAGCGCATCGTGCGCGGCATGGGCACCCGTGAGTACGCCTCGCCGGAGCACTACAGCCTGGGCGGGCACCATACCGAGCCGCGCAGCGACCTATACAGCCTGGGGGCGACAATGTACCACGCGCTCACCGGCCAGGAGCCGCCCCCTGCCGTAGACCGATGGGCGGCACCATCTTCGTTCATCAACCCGCGTCGCTTGCGGGCCGACCTGCGACCGGAGGTGGAATCCGCGATCATGCGGGCTATGGCGCTCGACCTGAACTATCGCTTCCAGGGCACCTACGAGATGACGACCGCGCTAGGGGGGGGAGGCGGTGCAAGAGTGGGGTCTGTCGTTGCTTCACCTCAAGTCAGCGTGCCCTCGAAACGCCGGGTCTCTGCGCCCCCTGTCATCCTGCGCGATACGCGCTGGCCGCTGGAAATGGCTACGGCCATGGCGATGGCGGTCGCCGGCACTTTGGCGTTGCACATCATCATTTTCGCTTCCTCCCTCGTGCCTCAACACTGTCTTGGCCTGAGCATAGGGGCGCTGCTGGTGGGCGCCGTCGGTTGGTTCGTGGGAGACTCGATTTTCCAGGCACTGGCGCAATCTGAGAGCACCGGCGTCGCTCCTGCCACCAGCCGTCCGACCCAACGCCTGGTAGCCTTCACGCGGAATCTGACGCGCCAGATGAGCACGGCCCAACAGGTCGCACTGTTGGCGGCCCTACTCGTCGGTGCTGCTGCATGCGCCTGGCTTCTGGGCCCGCTGGTTTTCAATATTCCCCTCCTGTGGGACAACGTACCCTCTTATGCCATTGCCGGCCCGCTGGCACACGCAGCCACCGGGCGCAAGCGATGGCGCGCGCTGATCGCCCATACGCTCGTTACGACCACCGGCGGTGCTGTCCTCTGGACGCGCGTTGGGTTCAGTTATGACGTTGGGATCCTGTTTCTCGCCGCTGCCACGGGAGGATTCCTGATGGAGGTGGTCACGTTTCTGGCGGAGCGCCTGCTGCTTCGTAGGTGATACGCCGGTATGATCTGGAGGCCTGCGGTGGGACCCGGAAACCGAACAAGAACTACCTGGCAAGCGCTATGAACCTCGACTTTCGCCGCATCTATACCCACACTGTCCTGGGTGCCCTGGGCGGACTGGCTGGCTGGGCACTCACGATACCCGTGGCCTGGCTCCAGTTACCGGGCTTCCTCGGGTTGCTGTTGAGAGACGCTCTCATCGGAGCGCTGGTCGGCATGGCCATCGGCGCAGCCATCGGTACCTACGATGGCCTCTTTGCCAGCCGCTCCTTTAGGCGGCTGCTCAAGGGTATGTTTTTGGGCGGGCTCATTGGCGCGTCCGGCGGTGCGGTGGGACTGGCTCTCAGCGAGGTCATCTTCGTTCTCGGCGGGGGCGGCGTATGGCCACGGGCGCTAGGCTGGGCGTTTTTCGGGCTGCTGGTGGGCAGCGCTCAGGGCATCAACCAGTGGTCGCTGGCCAAGATCGGCTACGGCACACTCGGCGGACTGCTGGGCGGGCTGGCTGGCGGCAGCACTTATGAACGGTTGAGTGTCCTCTTGCAAGTGATCGCGCACAACCGGAGCCTGGGACTGAGCATCGGCGGCGCGATGGGCCTGGTCATCCTGGGGGCCGCCATCGGCGGCCTCGTCGGCCTGGTTGAGGTGGTCCTGCGCACGGCCTGGCTCAGGTTCACCCGCGGCAAACTGGAGGGGCAGACACTCACCCTTGATCCGCGCAAAAAGATTCAGATACTAGGCCGGGCCGCCGACTGCGCGGTTGTGATCCCCTGCGACCCGGACGTGCAACCCCACCACGCGGCTATTCTCCGGGAAGGTCAAACGTTTGCAATCGAGCCGCGTGATGGGTTGGTGTTCCTCTTCGGACCTCAGGGATATAAGCCGGTACAGCGCCATGCTCTCTGTCATCGAGACAGACTGCAAGTGGGCAGGACGCGCTTCATTTTCCTGAGCGATCAGAAAGGGGCGGCCTCATGAAACGCTGGATATTCTTGCTTCTGCTGTTCGTCTGTGCGGTGGGATGGGCTGGGCTGATGAGCGTGGATTTCCGGCGTCGCCAGGCTACCCCCGCGTCGAATAGTTCCACCGCCGTGATCACCTATTTCGACTACGACCAGTTCGACTTCGCCGACGTCACTGCCTATCTCTCCGTGCTTGATGGCAGCGGACAGCCGGTATTAAGACTGCCTAAGAGTGCCTTCTCCATCACCGAAGACGACGTTACGGTGCACGCCACGGTTTCATTGGGGGTGGCGCTCAACCTGTGACAGCGGTGGTGCTGATTGACCATAGTGGCAGCATGGACGAGGACAGCAAAATGGAGGAGGCCATCACTGCCGCCTTGGCTTTCCTGGATCACCTGCAGGACGGGCGCGACCGTCTGGGCGTCGTTGCCTTCGACCATACGACCACTGTGCTAGGCCCTCTGCGACTGATGGAAGGGGACATCCGCACCGACTTGCGCTCGCGCATCCGCGCCTTGACCGCCGACGGTGGCACGGCTTATTACAACGCTGTCTACCAGGCGGTGGATCTGCTGCGCGGTGTCTCCGGCCGCAAAGTCGTGCTGGCGCTGACTGATGGAAAGGACGAACACAGTAATCGCACCGTGAGCACCGTGATAGATTATGCCCGGGATCATAATGTCGTCCTCTATACCATTGGGTTGGGGACAAACGTGAAGCAGACAGTATTGCAGCGGATGGCCCAGGAGACCGGGGGGCAGTATTACAAGGAACCATCCAGCAGTGACCTGGCGCGACTGTACGCTGAACTGGCTCGCAGTTTGCAGGAAGAGTACTCGCTGACCTACGCCTCGCCCACACCTCGGCTCGATGGCACCACCCGTCAGGTGCAGGTGACGGTGCAGTTGCCGGCGGGAACGATCACGGCGGTGGGGAGTTATGCCGTAGGCGGCACGCTTACCCCATCGCTGAACCTATGGCCCTGCCTGGGAGCCTTGCCGTTGCTGGTGATGCTGGTGTTGCCGGGGCTTTACGACCGTGTGCAAGGCCGGGGGCGATTGGCCGAGCCGGAGGCCGTCATGCTGCCACCGGTCGCTCCGCCCCCAGCGATCATACCCCCTACTTCGCCGCGTACCGGGACGGCGCTGATGAACGAGCCGACCACTGCTGCCCCTGTTCTCTGTACCAGTTGTGGGACGGCGCTACGAGCCAGTGCGCGCTTCTGTCCGGCGTGTGGTCGGCCTGTGCCTAAAGGTCATCCGCCTTCCCTGACAGGAAAGAGAGCTGGGGGGGCAGATTCGATGCCGGTCTGTGCACATTGCGGCGCGCCAATCCGGCCTGGTGCCAGGTTCTGCCGTGCCTGTGGACGGCCAGTGGCGGCGGCCCCGATATCATTGACCTGTCCCCACTGCGGTGCTGTGTTACAGTCTGGCGCCCAATTTTGCGCCAATTGCGGTCGAAGAGTATAGTTGTGTATGGGAGTTCATGATGCTAGAGCAAGGTGTCTTGTTGCAGGACCGATATCGCATCGTAAAAGTACTGGGGGGCGGAGGGATGGGACAGGTCTACCTGGCCCACGACATACGCCTGGCCGACAAGTTTTGCGCCGTCAAGGAACTCATCCCTGACCCTCACGCCACTCCCGATGAGCGCGAGCAGGACACAGCACAGTTCCACCGCGAGGCGGCCATTCTGGCTCACCTGAGCCACCCCAATCTGCCCAACGTCTCCGATTACTTCGAGCAGGGCGGCAACTTCTACCTGGTGATGGATTACATCGAAGGGGAGACGTTGTTGGACAGGCTGAACCGCTCACCGGAAGGGCTGCCTGAGCAGGAGGTGGCCACCTGGGTAATGCAACTATGCGAGGTGCTGGATTATCTCCACAGCCATGATCCGCCGGTCATCTTCCGCGACATGAAACCGGCCAACGTGATGGTGACCGCCGACGGGACAGTCAAGTTGATTGATTTCGGCGTGGCCCGTCTCTTCGATCCCACCAAGCACACCGATACGCTCAAGATGGGCACTGCTGGCTACGCCCCGCCGGAGCAGTACGCTGGCCAGGGACAGACCACGCCTCGTTCCGACGTGTACAGCCTAGGGGCCACGCTCCAAGAACTGCTGACCGGTGATGACCCGACTGCTCACCCTTTCGTTTTTACTCCTCCCCGCCAATTGAACCATAGCATTTCACCACGTCTCTCCGCTGCGGTGATGAAGGCGCTCAGCCTCGACCCGTACGATCGTTTCCCCTCCGCGCAGGCGCTGAGCCGTGCGCTCCAAAAATCCACCCGACCTCGCGGCCTGCGACTCCCAGTTATCCAACGGCAACACGGTACCGGTACAGCGGTGATGGCGACCGCCACTCCCCTACCGGCCCGCCGCAGCCGTGTCGCCGGGTTGGCCCTGGGTCTGCTGCGCTGGCTGGGACGGGTCGTGTTGACCCTGGTCATTACGCTGCTCATCGTCGCGGTCATCCTACACCATCTCCAACTACACCATCTCCAACCAGCACCCCGGCCTACGCGACGGTGTACATCACCAACGAATTGGAACAAAGAGTGACGGTGGATGTCGGCAACATGGTTCATCACGCCCGAGTGGAGGCTCATTCTGGCCGGGTGATCGTGCTACCCCCTGGCACGTATATCTACACGATTATGCTGGGAGGCGCAGTGGGTGCTCAGGGCGAGATGACCTGGGGGCCGGGGAAACACGAGTGGACGATCAGGTGAGTGACTGGTGAGCGGCGCCGTCATCCGCTGCGGACGATTGGCATTAATACCCTACGAGGAGTAACACAATGCCTCGGAACTGTCCCAACTGCGGTCATCAACTTCGCCCAGGTGCAAAGTTCTGCAACGTCTGCGGGGCGCGTATTCCCCAACTGCCTCAAGTGGCGCAGCCCGTGCCCTGTCCGGCTCCCGGCGCTGCGCTGTCCACGGTCACGCTGGTGACGGCCGAGGGGCGAACCTTCACCCTCTCTGCACCGGTGCTCATTGTTGGCCGGGCCGCCAACTGCGACATCGTGCTGCCCGACGACACCGTCTCCAGCCATCACGCCGAGATCACCACCGACGGCGTAACTTACACCGTGCGCGACCTGGGCAGCCGCAACGGCACCTGGATCAACTGCCAGAAGATCGCGACCCCCTGCCCCCTCCATCCCGGCGACCAGGTGGCATTCGGACAGGTGGTCTGCGTTTTCCAGGGACCAGGCGGCGACACGCGGGCAATTTCCGAGGCGCAACTGGCGGCTATGGTCGGTCCACAGCCCGCCGTGCCTCCTGCTCCCTGGGCTGGCCCATCGCCGCTGACGGCTCCACCACCCGACGACCTCGGCGTGCAATTGCGAACCTGGGACCGCCCGCCCCAGGCCGAAGGCAAGGTGGTAGACATATCGGCGCCAACTATGGAGAAGAAGGGTAACATCGGTGGTAAGGTAGCCGCGGCGGTGGGGCTGGCGCTGATTGCCGCGCCGTTGGCCTGGATCCCCTTCGCTATGGACCGGAACGAGGTGCCGGTGCGCTACCTGCGCGTGCAGGATGTCCACACAGGGCGGCAAGCCTCAATCAAGATGATTGGCGACCCCAGCGGGGCCATCACCGTCGGCGACGTGGTGGCAGTGTGGGGCGTGGGGGCCGAGGGCGACCTGGTGATGCAGGCGGCGTATAATTACACCACGGAGGCACAGATTCGCCTGAAGGTGTGAGCATAGATTAAGGTGCGACGCACTTCGGAAGTGCGTCGCACCTCACAGGAGTTGAAGGAAGCAACAAATGTCCTACCAACCCAACATTCAGATTGACATCTCCCAAACCCTCCACGCCCTGGAGCGGCGGCACCTCGATGCGGCCACGCCACCCGCCGCACCGGTATGGGGCCAACTGGAGAGCGTACCCTTCGTGCGCGTCATGGGCCTGGCCCGCTTCTGGGAGGGCGATGACGCCGTTGCCTTTGAGCAGTGCATCGAGGACCTGGTCGTCGGCGTCTGCGGCCAGGCTTTGCCATTGCTTTTCCTCGTCCTCGGCGGACGACACGGCGTGCAGGTCTACCTGGGACTGGAGGAGCCCGGCGCGGAGGCTCTCCTGCGCACCTCCCTCACCGCCGTCTTCCCCGGCATCCTGCTGGAGGAGCAGACCACCCTCAGACCCGGCTCTTCCCTCAACACCCAGGGCTACTTCGCCCACCTGGGGCGACTCACCGGCATCCCTTCCCGCAAGACCGGCTACCCAACCACTCAACCATCTGACCAACCTACCAATCTACCAATTTACCAGTCTGCCAATCTACCAGTCCACCAGATCGAACGCCTCCTCCGTGGCCTCTACGGCCAGACCTGGGGCTACTTCGTTCACGCTGCCCCGGTGGACCCCGGCGAGGTGGCTCGCCAGGCCCAGCGACTCTTTGAGCAACTCTCCGCTGTCTCGGGGCATGTGGACTGGCAACACAGCCGGCAGGCCCAGATGCTCCAGACCATCGGCCCCAACCAACAGCGGAGCGAATCGGAATCGCTCAACCGCACTGTCACCGATTACCGCGCCAAACGCTGCCTGGAACTCCTGGAGCGCCAGTTGCAGCGGCTGGAGGGAGGCAAGGCCCAGGGGATGTGGCAGACTGACGTTCACTTCTTCGCTGCCGAGCCAGCCACGCTTGGGCAAATGCGGGCGCTCCTGGGTGCCGTCTTCTCTGGCCCCGACTCGACCCCCGACCCTGTCCGCACCTTTGCCTGCCGCCGGGAGACCCGCAGCCAGGCCGAGGACTTCACCACCCTGCTCCACTCGGGCGAACTGGCCACGCTGGTACAACTCCCCCGCCAGGAGTTCCCCGGCTACCGCGTCACCGACTACGCCCGCTTCGACACCGACCCCCTTACTGCCCTCCCCCCCGTTGGGGGGGATGAGAGGGGGGGCGTCAACGTCGGCAAAATCCTCGATGGGCAGCGCGCCACCGGCAACTGGTTCGTCATCCCCAGCCACGACTTCGCCAAGCACGGCCTGGTCGTCGGCGTCACCGGTAGCGGCAAGACCAACACCTTATTCTATCTGCTGGACAAACTGTGGGACGCTGGCCGGGGTGTCCCCTTCCTGGTCATTGAGCCGGCCAAGGCAGAATACCGCGACCTGCGGGCCATCCCCAGCCTGAAGAACCTGCACGTCTACACCCTGGGCGACGAGACCGTCGCTCCTTTCCGCCTCAACCCCTTCGAGTTCGAGGTCGGCCCCGCCGGCCGCATCCACGTCCAGACCCACATTGACTACCTCAAGTCGGTCTTCAACGCCGCCTTTATCCTCTACGCGCCGATGCCCTACGTCCTGGAGACCTGCCTGCACGAGATTTACCAGGACAAGGGCTGGGACCTGACTACCGGCCTCAACCGCCGCCTGCCGCCCCAGGAGCAAGGGAACGAGACCCGCTGGCCAGTCTTCCCCACCCTCGGCGATCTCTATCGCAAGATTGATAAAGTCGTCGAACGGCTGGGGTACGAGGAGCGCATCAAAATGGACGTGCGGGCCAGTCTCCAAACCCGCGTCGGCAGCCTGATGCTGGGCAGCAAGGGGCTGATGCTGGACACCCCCCACTCCGTCCCGATGGCCGACCTGCTCTCCTATCCCACCGTGCTGGAATTGGAGCGCATCGGCAACGACGATGAGAAAGCGTTCCTCATCGGCCTGATCCTCACCCGCCTCTACGAGTATCGCCGTCTGCAAGCCCAGGCCGGAGCGATTGGGGACAGCCTGCAACACGTGGCCGTCTTCGAGGAAGCTCACCGGTTGCTCAAGAACGTCCCCACCGAGGTGGAGACCGAGGCGGCTAATGTCAAGGGGCAGGCAGTGGAGACCTTCGCCAACATGCTCTCAGAGGTTCGCGCCTATGGCCAGGGTATCCTCATCGCCGAGCAGATCCCCACCAAACTGGCCCCCGACGCGGTCAAGAACACCAATCTCAAATTGATGCACCGTATCGTGGCGGCGGACGACCGGGAGGCGATGGGCGGCACGATGAACCTGGACGAACCGCAACTGCGGGCCGTTGCCTCCCTCCCGGTCGGGCAGGCCGTGGCCTACGCCGAGGGCGCCGACAGCCCCTATCTCCTGCAGATCGTCAACTACAAGCGGCGACTGGAGGGCCAGCGGGTGCGTGACGTCCAGATTGCCCAGGCGATCAGGGAGGCCGTCCAGACTTCGCTCTACGACCCTGCGCCCGGCTATAGCCAGTACGTGGCGCGCGTGGATGGCCGCTTCGACCCGTCCGTGCGCGACCGGGCGCTGGGGATTATGCGCCGCCCCGACTTTACCCGCCTCTGGGCGCGGTATTTCCTCTCAGCGCTGCTGGACCCGTCCCAGGCGGTGCGGGGCTACCCGGCGCTGCTGCGGCTACAGCGGGGCGTCACCGGCGGCCTCAAGCCAGACGCAGAGCGACAAACGATGCTGGCACTGCTCCTCCACGCCGCCGCCGATCACTTCGAGGCCCGTGGTCGTGTCTACGGCTGGTTCTACAACGTCGCCGAGCGCCTGCGGGTGCAGTTCGTCGCCGCCGCCGCCAGCGTGATTCAGGGGTTTGAAAACGACCAGGAGGTGCTGGCGCGACTGGCCGGGGCAATCGAGCTGCCGCTGCGGGCCTTCGCCGAGGCCTACCGCCAGCAGGTCACCCGCGAGGCTGGTCCCTTCGCCGGCTGCGTTTTCTGCCCCCGCCGCTGCCTCTACCGGCACGAGGTCGCGCTGCTGGCCGCCGACCGCACGCTGGAGCGGGACTTTGTCGCCACCATCCGTGAGACGCAGGACGACCAGGCGATGTGGCAGCGACTGGCCTGCCTGTGCGAGGAGGCGGCCTCTCAACTCGTGGCAGTGAGCGACCCAGCAGTTGCGCAGAAAGTGGCTCTGTGCTATGCTACGCAGATGGGGGCGCGGCTCGACTTCAGCAGCGCCAACCAGCGCAAGTTGGTCAAGAATGTGAGACGAATCTTAACGTCACATGATCGGAAAGGAGACCGCGATGAATCATCCGCTTGAGACCCCTGAATCCGATGCCCTACGCCAGAACGAGGCGGAGGAACACCAGGCCCTGGAGAGCCGCCTGAGTCGGGCGGCGGAGGTGGAGCCGGAGGCAGTGCCAGACGTGCAAGCTTCTGAGGGCAACCTGGATTTACCTGAGGAGGCGCAGCCCGCCACAGCCAGCACCGAAAAGGGCACCGCCGGTCGGGCCGAGACCGGCCCTGAGAAAACCGAGGTCAAGAACTTTGACGCGGAGACGAGTGCTCCCAGGCCACCCGAGGGCTGGCATCCCAGCGGCCCGGAGGGAAGAGGGTGACCGATGGCCAATGCGCCACACCATCCCGAACAGCGGATTGAACAGGTCCGCCCGGAGCCGGCGGAGCGGCCGGCATTGGAGAGCCGCGTCGCCCGGGCTGAGCCTGCCGGTGGCGATGCTCCTCCTGCGCCCGAACAGTCGGAGCAGCGGCAACTCCAGAGCGCCGTCGCCGACCGGGCCTATGAGCCACCGGTCGAGGCACAGAGCAAAGTTGCCGCTGCTACGGATGCCACGCCAGAGACCGGCGGCATCCGCGACGTACCCCTGTCTCAGATCAATAACCCACAGATCAATGACCCGGAGGACTTCCGCCCCGGCAGTTATGAGGGCCTGCGCCAGGATATGGAACGTCTGCAAGAGTTGAAGCCCTACATCGAGGCAGGTCAGGGCGAGCAAACCGCCGATGCCTGGGATCGTCAGCAGGAATCAGGGCACTACACCGAGGATGGGTACACCCGTGGCTATACCGATGCCTACAAGACCTACTACGAGTCCGACCCGGTTGCGCTTTCGCCGACCGATGATGGCCGGTACGAGATCATCAACGGCCGTCATCGCGTCTACCTGGCCCGCGAGATGGGGTTGGAGACCATCCCGGCCCGCATAGTATAGTTTGCGGTACAAAACTGTTTTCCAGTGCTCCCAGCCCCCGTCCCGGGGGCGGTTTAGGCACAAAACCGTGTCAAAAAGAGACCGCTTCCTGCATGGGCCGCCCCCGGGACGGGGGCTCGGAGCGTTTTGTACCGAGAACTAGTATAGGCCAATAGGACAATCCGTTGTTGCCCTAATTCGTTGTTGTTCTAATTCGTTGTTGCTCTGAAATCCGAGTTCCGGAGGTTCCCGATGAAATGTCCAAAATGTGGCTTTGAAAACCGTCCCGATGCCCGTTTCTGCAAAAAGTGTGGCCAACCCCTGGAGGTACAGGCCGCTCCACAGCCCCCCGGTACTATCTGTCCTGCCTGCGGGGCCACCGCCAAGCCGGGGGCGCGCTTCTGCCCGCGCTGCGGCAAGCCGCTGCCGACCACACCTGCCCCGCCGACCCCGCCGCCGGCCCAACCGCCGCCTCCCGCGCCTACCCCGCTACCTCCTACCCAGCCGCAGATGCCGCCGATCTACACCCCACCACCCGCTCAACCGCCACCCCCGGCGCAACCCCCGGCCTACACACCACCGCCATCCCAGCCGCCGTCTGCTGCGCCCACCCCGCCGCATCCTACCCGGCCGCAGATGCCCCCCGCCTACACACCACCACCCGCTCAACCGCCACCCCCGGCCCAGCCCCCCGCCTACACACCACCACCATCCCAGCCGCCACCAGTCGCGCAGCCTCCTGCGAAGCGCCGCTCTCCGCGCTGGATGTGGCCGGTAGTCGGTATCGGTGTGTTCCTCTGCCTCGCCGTCCTTGTCGTGGTGGCCATCAAGTTCGGGCCAGACCTCCTCGGCGACGGGGAAGAGCCTACCGCCACGCCCACATCTACAGCAACGAAAGCACCGACCGAGACACCCTCGCCGGAAACCCCCACCGAGCTGCCGCCGACTGAAACGCCGACGCCGGCCTTCGATGCTCAGATTGGCATCACCCTCTTCACCGACACGGTGCGGATCGGCTCTCCGCTCACTGTCACCATAACGATCACTAACACAGGGGGAATCCCCTTGAGCAATCTGCACTACCAGTTGGTGGGGGAGTGGGCACCCTACCTCGAGTTGACGGCGGACGAGGTGGTAGAGCACGAGGGAGATATACCTCCTGGCACATTCGATGGGGCTACCTTCGTGCTCCGGGCCGCCCAGGAGGGCGAGGCCACGCTTCAGGCTTATGTGCTGATGGATGTGCATACCGACCCACCGTCCACGGAAAGCCTCCTGTCCGAGGAGATAGCGACGATCACTATTATCACTCAGTGAAGGAGCAATACGATGGAGACTTTCGAACACCGGGAGGCTCAAGAGATACCCGAGCAACCAGAGTCCTACGAGCACGCCGACCTGGAACGGGACTTGGCCCGCCGCGCCGAAGTCGGGGAAGCGACAGAGGTGCCCCCCGTCTCCGGCTTTGAGCAATCGGGCGTGACGACAAACGAAGAAATCCAGATGCATCTGGAGGAAGACTTCCCGCCGGACCACGTCTCCCCTTCGACGATTGAGTCCATCGAGTACGTGAACGAGTACCAGGGCGCCGATGATGACTATATCGCCGGCCGGCACCATTACACCAGCGAGACCACCGGCCACATTGAGATATATCCGCAGACCCCTGACGGCTGCGAGGACAAGGGGCAATTGGAGGAGACCATCGCGCACGAGGTAGGGCACAACGTCCACGCCAATCTCTCCCCGGAGGCCCAGACCACGTGGGAGCAGATCAGTACCACCAGCGGCCCCGACGAGTTCGTGAGCGACTACGCCAAAACCGACGTCTACGAGGACTTTGCCGAAAGCTATGCCACTTATCAACACGACTCTGAACTGCTGCGTGAGGCAAGTTCCGCCAAGTACGACTTTATGCGCGATGAGGTATACCACGGGCACGAGTACCCGGCACGCCAGGTGTAGGAGGATGTGATAAAATGAGGAAACTGACGATTCGACAATTCGGCGGCCCAGACGTCGCCGAAGTGGAGCAGGACACTGCCGGACGCCTTCACTTGACCGTTCTGGCCCCCGAACTTGAGGACGAACTGCGAACGTTGCTCAGCCAGTTGAGCGCCGGCCCGCTGCCGTTGCGTACCGGTCAGCGTGTGGAGACCCACAAGGGCATTGCCCACCAGACCGTTGTCCGCCAGGTGTCTCCCACCGACCCGGCCTTCCTGGTCGCCCTCTCCGATGCGCTGACCCGGAAGCGGGTTGGAGGCCAGCGTGTGCGAGGCGTGCTGACGGAGGAATGAGATGGGGAATCAACAGGGACCAACCGCAGCACAGAACCCATCCATCCAGGAGAACCTGATCCTCACCGTCGAACAGCAGGGCGGATTTTTCAGTCCTGCCCCTGGTCCGCCAGGGCACCGTCGCCGTTGTCCTGCGCAATGGGCGGGTGGATCAGATCATCGGCCCCGGCCGCTCGTTGATGTTCCGCCTCCCCTTCCAGAGCGTCGAGACTCTGTTAGTGGATACCAAGATCCGCAACCTGAACGTCGTCTCCCAGGGCGAGTTCCTCACCGCCGACCGCTGGCGGGTCAACGTCTCCCTGTGGGTCTCCTATCGCGTCACCGACCCGGCCCGCATCGCCGTCGAGTACGCCGAGCCGGTCCACGCGCTCTACAGCATGGTCAAGGACCTGCTGGGGCAGGTGATCAACCGGCAGGATTTCCAGACCTTGAGCCAGATGGGCCGCCAGGTAGTGCGCCAGGAGATTCTGAGCGGCAGTTCCCAGGTCGAGCAGACGCTGGGCATCGCGCTGACCGACGTGCGGGTGGATGACCTGACGCTGCCGGAGCGGGTCGGGACGGCCTTCGACGAGCGGCAGGTGGCCCAGATGGAGGGAGAGGCCGCGCAGTGGCGGCTGCGCGGCAAGTGGCAGGACATGCCCGAGTCGGTGCGGCGCAGCCACTTCCAGGAGCGGTTGGTGGAGAGCGCGATGTTCGTCAACCCGCCGCTGCCCGGGACCGTGATGGGGCAAGGAGCAGTGGGCGTCCCCCAGGTGCCCGGTCCTGCGCCTGAGCCTCTCCCACCCGGCGGGCAGGTCATTGAGGGCCGGGTGGCCCCCACGCGCATGTTAGGTGAGGAAGTGTGGGGCCAGTTGGTCGTCGTGAGCGGCCCCAAACAGGGCATCATCTTCCCCCTGCGTTCCCCGATGGTGACCGTTGGCCGCGCTGGCGACAACGACATCGTTCTGCAGGACCCCACCGCCTCCGGCCACCACGCCCGCATCGAGCAGCGAGGGGCACAGGCGTTCATAGTAGACCTGAACAGTTCCAACGGCACATTCGTCAACGGTCAGCGCATCCAGCAGGCACAACTGACCGGTGGGGAGGTGGTCCTGATGGGAGACACCCACCTGCGGTTTGAACTTCTGTAACAGAGCCCTCACCCCACCCCCCAACCCCCTCCCCTCTCCCGAAATCGGGAGAGGGGAGGGGGCAGGGGGAGAGGAGAGGGCCAAATCGGGAGAGGTGTTGCAATGCTGACCACCAGTACCACCCTTCAAAACCGCTACCGCATCGTCTCCCTGCTGGGCCAGGGCGGGATGGGGGCCGTCTACCGTGCCTGGGACACCCGCTTGAAGATGCCTGTGGCGCTCAAGGAGATGACGCCCCAGCCAGGGCTGGACCCGTACACGCTGGCCCAACTGCGCCAGCAGTTTGAGCAGGAGGCCATCGTCCTGGGGCGTCTGAACCCCCCCACCTGGTGCGCGTCACCGATTTCTTCGAGGAAGGAGGCAATACCTACCTGGTCATGGACTTTATCGAAGGGGAGAGCCTGGCCGACCGCATTGAGCAACAGGGAGCATTGCCCGAAGACCAGGTGCTGGAGTGGGTGGACCAGTTGCTGGACGCACTGGGATACTGCCACAGCCAGGGGGTGATCCACCGGGACGTGAAGCCCCAGAACGTGATCATCCGCCCCGTGGGGCAGGCTCCCTCCCGCTTCGGGGGGGCTGGGGGGAGTACAGTGCTGGTGGACTTCGGGCTGGTGAAGTTGTGGGACCCGCACGACCCGCGCACCAGGACGGCGATGCGGGGGATGGGCACCCCGGAGTACGCCCCGCCGGAGCAGTACGGCACGCAGTCAGGGCACACCGACCCCCGCAGCGACCTGTACAGCCTGGGCGCGACGCTGTACCACGCGCTGACAGGGGAGGCTCCGCTCACGGCCGGGGACCGGACGGCGGACCCGGGCCAATTTGTGCCGCTGCGTGGGTGGAACCCGCGTGTGAGTCCCCGGACCGAGGCAGCGGTGTTGAGGGCGATGGAACTGACGTGCGGAAAGCGGTTCCAGAGCGCGGCGGAAATGCGGGCGGCATTGAGAGGGCGGCGTGCCGCTCCAGCACGTAGCCGTGTGCTCGTCCGGGGCTGGGTGTTGGGTGGTCTGGCCATGCCAGCACTGCTACTCCTGACCGGTGTTGGAGGATTAGTGTGGCGGGGGCTACAAGGCCAGGGACCACTGGCCCCTCTTCTGGCAATACCCACGCCAATGTCCTTTCCCACTCCCACGCCGATGACAATGCTGCCCACCCCAACCAACACGTCGGGCACAGCAACTTCTTCACCCATGCCAACTATCGAACCGCAGCAGATAAGCTGGGGGCCAGTTGACGGGCAAGAGGCGGGAATCTGCGTCAATAGTTGTGCTGAATTCATCCCATGGATAAGGCTCAAAGAGGAGATAGAGCGGAAACTACTTCCGCAAGTCGCCAACGTCCCTGTGGGGAGCACAGTAATGCTAAAGGACTCGGGAGAGAAACGAGACTGGATTGTGCAGATTATCGGCCCAAGTGGAGACGAGGTAGGGCATGTATGGTTTGGGGTTAATCCCTCTAATGACTGGGCATTCGACGATTTGGTCCGGGTTGGAACTCCCAGCGCTCCAGTGGTAGTTTGGGGTACTTTCCAACGCTACTCAGACGGTTCCTACTATCGAGAACAATGAACCTTTGATCCCAGTGCTCAATAGCTTAGATAACGCAGGCCACCAGAATCGGCTCCAGATGAACGTACGTAAGGCTATGATTGCATCACTGTGCGCCACCCTGACACTGGCGCAATGCACGCTGGCGCCGCCTGCACCCTCTGCAATGAGGACACCGTCACCACCGGTCGCCGATACTCCACCAGTCCCCTCACAGACCCCGCCCACCACACCCCCACACCCCCATACTCCCACACCCTCTCCTCCCCCCACACCCGACCCCGTCGAGGCACTAATGGCCCGCATGACGGTCGAGGAGCAGGTCGGACAACTGTTCATGGTGTATTCCATGCAGCCTGTCTTTGACGCAGAACTGGAAGCAGCGATTGTCGAAGATCACGTGAGCGGCGTGATCCTGTTTGCCCCCAACGTCGAGCACCCGGCGCAGGTTGCCGAACTGATCAACCAGGCGCAGGCGGCCGCCACGACCTCCGGCGCGGGGATTCCCCTGCTCGTCGCCGTTGACCAGGAAGGCGGTCTCATCGCCCGGCTGCGGGACGGCTTCACGCGGTTTCCCGCCCAAATGGCCGTCGGCGCAACGCAGGACCCCGACGATGCCCGGCTGATGGCCTTGACGATGGCCCAGGAGATGCGGGCGCTGGGCGTCAACATGAACCTGGCCCCGGTGTTGGACGTCAACTCCAACCCACTCAACCCGGTCATCGGCACGCGCTCCTTCGGCGGTAGCCCCGAACTGGTCGTGCAGATGGGGCTGCCGATGATTGAGACCTACCGCGAGCAGGGGGTCATCGCCACGGCCAAGCACTTCCCCGGCCACGGTGACACGGACGTGGACTCTCACTACGGCTTGCCAACGGTGCCCTATTCCCTCGACCGGCTGTGGGCCGTCGAACTGGCCCCGTTTCAGGCCGCAGCCGACGCTGGCGTGGACGTGATCATGACCGCCCACGTCGCTTTCCCAGCCATTGACCCGAGACCAGGGATGCCCGCTACCCTCTCGTCGCTGGTGCTGGGGGACCTGCTGTGCACCCAGATGGGCTTTGACGGGGTGATCGCCACTGACTCGCTGGGAATGGGCGCGTTGAGCAACGTGTATGATGAGTCGGAAGCAGCGGCGCTGGCCCTCCAGGCCGGGGCCGACCTGCTGATGTTCGGTAACGACCCCGGGCATACGCCTGCCGAGGCGCGAGCGGCTTATGCTCACGTGCTGGGGCTGGTGCAATCAGGGGCGATCCCGCTAGAGCGGGTCGAGGCATCGGTGCGGCGCGTTCTGAGACTCAAGGTGCGCTACGGCCTCTTGACGTGGCAGCCGGTGGACCCGGAAGTAGCCGCGCGGTCGTGTGGAACGGCGGAGCACCGGGCCGCAGCGCTGCAGGTGGCACTGGACAGCATCACGTTGCTCGCGAACGATGGTCTGCTCCCGCTCTCGGCAGAGCGGTCGGCGTTGCTGGTCGTCCCTGAGACGGTAGCCGGCCTGGATAGCACCCTGCGGGCATACCTACCCAGCTTGGATCTCATAGTGGTCAGCCTGGACCCCACTGCCGAACAGATCACAGCGGCGCTGGCGCAGGCCGCGAACGCTGACGTGATCGTGGTGGCGACGTGGGACGCGACCTGGCACGCCGGGCAGGTATCTCTGGTGCAGGCGCTCGCAGGTCGGCCTCTGGTGGTCGTCGCCCTGAACACTCCCTACGACCTGACTCCGCTGCAGGCGGCCGGTGTGACCCCGTCGGCTTATGTGTGTACCTACAACGACATACCGCCCTCGCTGGAGGCGCTGGCGATGGTACTGAGCGGCAATGAGTCGCCACGAGGACGGCTGCCCGTGGCAGTCGGAGATGTGTACCCGATTGGATATGGCTGGCAGAGTTTCGAAGAACCTTGAACACGGACGATTCCGCCTGGCGGGAGTGATGCTCGTCGCGGCCTTGGTCGCGCTGAGCGTGGTCCGTGTCGTCGCGCAGTCCTCAGACCCGGCACCACGCATCGTCTCCTTTGAGGTGTGGCCGCCAGAGGTCGCCTCCGGTGAGCCCATCCACGTGCGCCTGGAGGTGACCAACGACGGTGGCTCGACACAGGATGGCTATATCAACCTTTCCTTTCCTGACGGCGGATATGTCCGGCCTATCGCTCATGATGCGACCGGTCCCCGTGATGAACCACCGTATGTTATCGGGCCCGGCGAGAAGCCGGTGTGGCACTACCCCAGCGGCGACATGATACCGCCGGTCTACACCATGGTTGAGACGCGGGTACGCGACTGGCCCCGTGGGACCGTGCACTACCTGGAGGTGGAGGTCACCCTGCCGCCAGGCTTCAGCGGGACACTGCGCGTGTATGCGCGCGCGTCGCTGACCAGCCCGCGCAGCATGACGGACATCTTCATCGCGCCGACCAGCAGCACCGAGCGCGATCAGCAGAACTTCCCGGTGCTGGTCGCTACGGTGCAGGTACAGCCACCAACCCCCACGGCTATACCGACCGCGACACCTCCCCCACCACTCGCGACGACGCAGGCGGCGGTCGCTCCTGTGCCGCCAACGATGGCGCCTACCATTACGCTGGCTCCAACGGAGGGGTCGCCGATGACCGCAGTACCCACGCCGACACCGCCGACTACGGCTGGTGGGTGGACGTGGTTGCTGGGGGCGGGGACGTGTCTATTGCTGACCGGTGGGATTGTTGCCCTCGTGCTGGTCGTCCGGCGGGCTCGCACCCAGCCGCCGCGTGTGCAGAAACCGAGGCCTCGCCCCCTGACGGGAGGACCAGCGCAAGCGCCGTCGGCGGGACCGGGGCGATCCACACCACCCCCAGCGCTGATCCTGCCCGCGCGGCCGCGCAGGCCACTGAGCTGTCCTGACTGCGGAGCGTCCGGTTTTACAGGGACGTGCGCCTGCGGTTACCAGGTCCCGCTGCTGCAGCCGGGAACAGTTTGGGCGCAACGGTACCGGATTGAGCGCACGGTCGGCCTGGGTGGTATGGGAGCGGTTTACCGGGTGAGCGATCTGCGCATTCCCGGCAAGGTGTGGGCGCTGAAGCAGATGCGGGCTGCCGGCTACATGACACCGCAGGAGTTGCAGTGGGCCGTCGCAACGTTCCACCGCGAGGCCCAGATGCTGGCGTCCCTGCGGCACCCAAACCTCCCGATGGTCAGCGACCGCTTTGACATCGGCGACAGTTACTTCCTGGTGATGGAGTTCATCGAGGGGATGACGCTCGAGGAACTGCTGGATGAGCGAGGTACACCACTGAGCGAAGAGGAGGTGCGTTGGTGTGGTGCCCAGTTGTGTGACGTGCTGGCTTACCTGCATAGTCAGAACCCGCCGATCATCTTCCGCGACATAAAGCCGGGCAACGTGATGCTGCAGAGTGGCAGCGGAATGCTCAAACTGATTGATTTTGGCATCGCACGGCTCTTCAAGCCCGGACAGGCGCACGACACGGCGCTGTTGGGTACGCCGGGTTACGCCGCCCCGGAACAATACGGCGCGCGCCAGACCGACACGCGGGCCGACGTCTACGGCCTGGGGGTCACGTTGCACACCCTGCTGACCAATTACGATCCGACGGATACGCCGTTCCACTTGCCGCCGGTGCGTACCCTTCGCCCCGACGTACCGGCGCAGATGGAGTTCGTCATCACGCGCGCCACGCAGATGGAGCCATCTGCCCGCTTTCAGACGGTTGAGGAGATGCGCCAGGCACTTGGGATGTGACCACGACAGCGAGGGGTGACCGTAAGATCAGCTATCTCAATTGTCCAGGAACACCACCGATAGTTGGGGTAGGCTCTATAGCCGGCCCAGGTTGAGCGTCATAAACTCATCCCAGGCATAGCGCAGGGGAGTCCACCATTGGTCGCGGCCGATGCAACGGAAGTAGGGTGGCTGGAAGGCGAGGATCAAGTCGCCGATTTTGTAGCGGGACAGAATGGGTGTCGAGACGATCAGGCTGCCCATCTCGCCAGCCCGCATCTCGTGCAGCATCTTGATGCCTGGCCCTGCCCTGAGCGAGGCCGAAGGGAGCATAGCCGAAGGGCGGGTCTCCACCTCGAAGAAGAACAGGTCATAGTTGGGCACCCACGCCCGGCGCTCGTCCCGCTGTTGGCCAAACATGCCTTCGGTAGTACCGTAGATTTCGCGGATGGCGGCTGGCCCATAGAGAGCTGTGAGCGCTGGTTGGTAGCGCGTGTTGATGCCTGGCACGCTACCTAGCGTCATGATCTGTGTTTGCCACAGGTCCTTGGGGTAGACGGAGTGTGCCCGCCGCAAGTAGCGGGCGAAGCGGATGACTGTTGGGGCAACGCCACCCACCAGTGTGACGTTCTCATCCTTGCATTTTTCGTAGGCCAGTTCGAAGCGCGCCTCCCAATCGCGGATGGTCTTGCCCCCGCCCAGCGCGTCAATCTCGTCTTGCGTCGGCAGCGAGCGGATGGGCGTGAAGGCCGATACGTGCTTCACGTAGATGCCAGAACTATAGCCGTATTCCACCTCCCGTTCCCCCACCTGCACCGTTCCCACGGCCGAGGGGAAGTTCAGATTCAGGTTGACCCCTTCAAACAGGTCGTACCGGCCACTGCTGATCACATAGTTCATCATCGCCCGCCCGGCGCTGATACGCATCATCAGGTCGGTAGGTGTCATCGGGATGAACTTGGACTCACCCTGCATCGTGCCCCGGGTGATCGCCCATCCAACCGGCTCTTCGCTGAGGAGCAGGCCCACTTCCCCGGCCATCACCCGCTGGATGAGCGGCTTGTAATCCTCGTAGGTGGCGACTGGGAAGGCACGACGATAGTCCGCAATCGTCTCGATCTGGGCCGCCCCGTGCTGCGCCCCATAATCCGTCTGGGCGTAGCTCTCCAAGAGACGCTGTAGCACCTCCTGCTGGGCCTTTGCCGGATCGTCCACACTGTCGTGCCAGGGTTGCAAAAGGGCAGTGAGCATCCTGGTTACCGCCTGAGGGTCGTTGCCAGCCATTGATCTGCCTCCTGGGTGAAGTAAGTCAAGTGATTCGTTGGTCACAGTCTACCACATAGACCTGGTGCGGGCAAGCGGGATTGCAACTCTGGCCGCCTCTTTGCGTATAGTGTAAAGATCTGACAGGTTTCCGCGGATGCCTTTTGGGGCCAGATTTGACCCGTTCAGGAGTGCAATTACACCGAGAAGTGACCTCTGAAACCTGTCAGATCTGAATGACATTGATTGAAGGGGGTATGTCATGTCAGACGTTCGAGAACCGTTCGAAGGAGAATCGGAGACAGTGCCTCGCAAGCCGCCCCGCCGTCCGCCCTCCTTCTTCTGGCCACTGGTGCTCATTGGCGCGGGCGTCGTACTGTTGCTGTCGAATCTGGGCTACCTGCCCTGGCGGTCGTGGAATGTCCTCTGGCGACTCTGGCCTCTGTTGCTGGTCGCGCTCGGCATTGACGTGTTGATCGGCCGGCGTTCGACAGTCGGGGCCATCATCAGCGGATTGCTCATGTTGTTGCTGATTGGCGGCGCTGTGGCTGTCGTGTTTTTCGCGCAGAACATCCCAGGGCTGGCCAATCTGACCCAGCCGGTTGAATGGCATACCGAGCACGTCGAACATCCGCTGGCGGGTGTGGAGCGTGGCCGGGTCGGCATTGACTGGACCAGCGCACCTGGCTACCTGAGCACGCTGCGCGACTCGCCTAACCTCATCGAGGGTGACGTCACCTATCGCGGCGAGTTAGTCTTTGACGTGGGCGTGCGTGGTGACCAGGCCGACGTGGAACTGGATAGTCACTTCTCCGGCCCGTGGCTCGGGCCATTTGACTTCGGCGGTCAAGCGGAAGAACGATGGGACGTGCGACTAAGCCCCGACGTGCTTTTCGACCTCACCCTTGACGCTGGCTCTGGCCCTTGTGACTTTGACCTGGCTGGTCTGCAGGTCAGCGACCTCTTCCTCGACGTCGGGTCTGGTTCTATTGACCTGACCCTGCCGTCCAGTAGCACCTTCGAGGCGAGCATTAGTGGCGGTTCTGGCTCCATCACCATCGTCTTGCCCAAAAGTGTAGGCGCGCGGGTGGTGCTCGATTCGGGCAGCGGCTCCTTCCACCCCGACGAGCGATTCCGGCTGGTGGAGGGCGAGTGGGACAATGATGGTGTGTGGCAGACGGGCAATTTCGACACAGCAGAGCACACCATTGTGTTGAGGATAGATCAGGGGTCGGGCTCCATCAGCATCCGCTGAGATAATGACACCGGGCCGTCGCAAGCGTATCGCGCTGGAGATAAAAATGAAGGGGAACGGGGCCGTGACGTCCGATCTTTTGAAACCCCTGTCAAGTCAAATGATAACCTGAGTGAAGCCTATCGTTCGGTCAAATGATAA
>CAYPOY010000006.1:0-38091 GCA_964412395.1 uncultured Anaerolineales bacterium
TCTGGACGCAGACGGTCGTCGTCACGGTGGAGACGGGCTACGCCGGGACGCTGACTAACGAGGTCCGGGTCACGACCGAGGAGGGCGCGACGGACGTCTACACCGAGACGACTGAGACCAAGGTCACGACGTTGGAGGTGACGAAGCAGGCCGAGCCCGACCCGGTGGAGGCGGGGGCGCAACTGACCTACACGATCCACGTCACCAACACCGGCAACGTAACCCTCACCGCCACCATCACCGACGTCCTGCCCGCGCACGTCACGCCCGCTGGGCCTCTCACCTGGACGCCGCCGGCTCCCATCGCGCCTGACGGCGTCTGGACGCAGACGGTCGTCGTCACGGTGGAGACGGGCTACGCCGGGACGCTGACCAACGTGGTCCGGGTCACGACCGAGGAGGGCGCGACGGACGTCTACACCGAGACGACCACAGTGGGGTTGGTGGGAGGTGTGGCGGTGAGCGATGGCGACACTCGGACTGCCGCCCCCGGCGATGAGGTGGTCTACACGCACCGGGTGACCAACACAGCCAACGTGGCTCAGGTAGTGGATATGGCGTTCGATTCCTCGCAGAGCTGGGCGGTGGTGGAGCCCTCCACGGCGACCTTGGATGCCAGCGGCGGTTGGACGGTGGTGACGGTGACGGTGCAGGTGCCAGGCACCGCTCCCAGTGGTACGGTGGACATCACGGTGATCACCGCCACAGGTAGAACGCGTGGTCAGGGCACGGCCACCGACCAGACCACGGTGGTGGTGGGCTGCGAGCCGGTCTCTGGTGCTGATTTCGACTTCAGCCCTGGCGAGCCGTTGGTCGGCCAGACGATCACCTTCACTGGCACGGTAGCCGCTGGCACGCCTCCGATCAACTACACCTGGAGCTTTGGCGACGAATCAGGAGACACAGGTCAGATCGTCACTCATATCTATGA
Organism: uncultured Anaerolineales bacterium; assembly: GCA_964412395.1. GTDB lineage: Bacteria > Chloroflexota > Anaerolineae > B4-G1 > B4-G1 > CAYPOY01. The sequence continues at coordinate 932 of CAYPOY010000006.1, forward strand.
CAGCGACGGTACCTACACCGTAGTGATGACGGCGACCAATGCCTGCGGTGAGCTGGCTCCCTCCCAAGAGGTGGTAGTGAGCCCGGCCGGCTACGACGTCTACCTGCCGCTGGTGCTGCGGAACTCCTGACCTGGCCGGTGGTGACCCGAGTTCCTGTTGCCCTCCCGCAGAACATGAGATACTGCCTGCGGGAGGGCAATTTGCCTGGGCGTTGCCGTCGTGGTGATGAGCCGATGAGCCAGACCCCAAGGTATTGGAAAGATGTATCGTGTCATCTATGTGTGAGAGCGTGTGGGCTGGCAGTAGTCAGCGAGAAGGACTGACTCTCATTGTCGTGCTCTTCGTCGCCCTGCGGCTGATGGTTCTGGCGACCTTTCCTGCCGACAATCTGACGCTGTACGGCGATTACGTTTACTACTACGAACTCGCAGCCTACTCCGATCAGGGCTACCTGCCCTTTATCCACTACTGGTCAGAGTACCCGCCCACCTTTCCATTCCTGTCGGTGGGCGTCTACCAATTGACGCGCCTCTTTGGGGGGAGCTACCACGTGTACGTCCACCTGATGGGGCTACTGATGCTGGCGTTCAACACCGGTAATCTGGTGTTGTTTCTGCGCCTGGCGCGACGGCTGCGCGGTGATGAGGCCGTCGAGCGGCTGGGCTGGGTCTACAGTGTGCTGTTCGTGCCGCTGATCTACACCTGGTGGAACTTTGACGCGCTCACTGCGTTTTCTCTCCTGTTGATGCTAGAGTTGCTGCTGGGCGGGCACGAGCGTTGGTCGGCAGTGGCGATGGGAGTGGGGGCACTGGTCAAGCTGGTGCCACTGCTGGTGTTCCCGGCGGTGGTGCGCGCGCTACCCGAGCGGCGCTGGTTGAATTACGGGCTGGTGGTCGCAGCGGTGATCGGGGTCGTGGTAGCGCCGCTGTTGCTGGTCGGAGGACCGGTAGTGCTGGCCTCGTTCCGTTCATCTCTTGGCTGGTCGTCGTGGCAGACGGTGTGGGCGCTGCTGGATGGCAACCTGCGCACCGGGCTCCTGGTCGCGACCGCCGATCATTTTGACCTGGCCATAGCGACGACCCCGGTCGGCAACCCTGCACGGGTACCGGAGTGGGTCAAACTGGTGGTCTTTGGCCTGATCTATGCCCTCGTCTTCTGGAAGGCGCGCTTGCGTGAGAGCCCGCGCCGCCTGGTGGCCTTCGTCTGCTTCACTTTCACCCTGTTCTTCCTGTGGTCCAAAGGTTGGAGCCCGCAGTGGCAGACGTTGCTCTTCCCCCTGTTGCTGCTGGTGCTACCGCTGCGGCGCAGCGTGTTGTTTATGCTGGCGCTGAGCTTCGTCAACCTGGCCGAGTGGCCAGTGCTGCTCTCGCGGGGACTTAACCAGTGGCTCTATCTGACGGTGCCGCTGCGTACCGGCCTTCTTGTGCTGCTGGCTGTAGAATTGTGGCGGAGGGTGAGAGGATACCAGTACGATGCGCTTCCCTGAACGCTGGCGTTGGGCGATGATCCTGGGGTGCCCGTTATTGGGGGCGGGGCTGTATCTGGCCTGGGCCTGGGCGCGCAGCGGCGCGGGCGGGCTGCTGTCCGGCACTTTCGCTGCCAGGATTGTTTACGTTGCCGAGGCTGGGTGGCGGAGCCGCCTGGCCTCCCTGGTCAGGGGGCTAACATTTACTCCTGGGATGACAGTTTGCCGGGTGGAGTGGGACGTTCCATGAGGAGGGGGATGGAACGGCGTGACTGGGTCTGGGCGGTGCTGCTGGTGGGTGTGGCGCTGGCTGTGCGCCTGGCCTATGTGCGGGCGGTCATCTTTCCCCCGCTGGACGACCCGGCCTTCTACGTCCAGACGGCGCGTAACCTCGCTTCTGGTCGCGGGTTGGTCGTAGATGCAGTGTGGAGTTACCTGGTCCCGTTTTCCGCCGTCACCCATCCCAGCCACGAGTATTGGATGCCGTTGCCAACGTTGTTGATAGCTCCCTTCATTCGCTTGTTCGGCGACACGTTGCTGGCCGCGCAACTGCCGGGCTTGCTGTGCGGGGCTGTGCTGCCGGTGCTGACCTACGTGCTGGGCCGGCGCGTGTGGTCAGGGGAACGGGGTGAGACACTGGCTCTGTATGCCGCCTTGTGTGTTTTGTCGAGCGCCACGCTGCTCTACCAGTCTGCAAGCACCGATAGTGCCGCCCCTTTTGCGCTGCTGGCCGGCCTGGCGCTGTGGCTGGCCGGTGATGTAGCCTTGCCCGGCCGGGATCACAAGTGGGCATGGCGTTGGCCGGTAGCGGGCGCGCTGGTCGGATTGGCCTACCTGGCACGCGCCGATGGCATCCTGCTGCTCCTGGTCGTGCCTGCGGCAGCCCTGTGGCGTCGCCGGGCGAGTTGGGCGGGTTGGCGTGACGCCGCTTTGGTCGTCGTGGGGTTCCTGGCGTCGGTGGCCCCCTGGTGGGCGCGCAACGCAGCGGTGTTCGGTCGCCCGACGCCGGTCTCCATTGTGACGGCGATAGCCCTACAGGACTACACACAGCTCTTTAACTTCAACGCCCCTCCCACTCTGGCGGGTTTGCTGGAGCGGGGTGTGGGCTTTATCCTGGACTTGCGCCTGCGGGCCTTGTGGCACAATCTCGGTGTCCTGGTCAGCACAACCTTTCCGTATGGGGTTCTGGGCCTCCCGGGGTTTTGGCTGTTGCGCCAGCGTTGGCCGGTGGCGGGGGGGGCGGGTTATGGCCTTCTGCTCTATCTGGTGACGGCGTTGGTCTTTAGTGTGCCGACCATGGCGGGGACCTTTTATCATTCGGTTGGGGCGCTGACCCCGTGGTTGGCAGTGGGAGCAGTAGAGGTGCTATGCCGGGCACAGGCTTTGCTCTCGCGGGTAGCCCGCCAGCGGTTGCCACTCCGCCCATTGGCCCTGGGGCTGCTCGTATTGGTCGTGGCCCAGGCGTTCCTGGCATGGCCGGCGGTGGCCGCACGCAGCCGGGACGAACAAGCGCAGTTCGCTCGTCTGGCTCGTTGGTTGCAGACCCATGCGGCCCCTGATGAGGTAGTGATGACCACCCAGCCCCACACCCTCAACTACGCCGTCGGCCACCCGGCGGTGATGCTGCCCGGCGGCCAGCCGCCGGGGGTGGTGTGGGCTGCCGCTCGCGAGTTCTCCGTCGAACTGGTCGTGGTCACCAACACCTTTGGGCTGTACCCCGATGCCCTGGCTGACGCGCCCGGTTTTGAGCCCCTGAGCGGCCCCGAGGGAGTGGCGATCTATAGAATTGTGTCGAGGTCGGCGGGCTGTGAGCGGGTGTCTCGCCAGTGGCCGGCCGGTAGGTAAACGGTAAACGAGGATACGCTGTATGAGCCCGCATCTGCATCGCCGTGACTTGCTACTCCTTCTAGTCGTGGCGCTGCTCGTCCGGTTCCTCGCCGCCACCCTTATCCCTCGGCCTGGCTACATGGACACGGCCTACTATGCCGCCGGGGCGGTGCGGCTGGCCCAGGGCGGCGGCCTCAGCGAGCTTTTCCTGTGGAACTATCTGGATGACCCGGCGGGCCTGCCCCATCCCGCTTTTCTCTACTGGATGCCGTTCCCTTCGTTGCTGGCAGCTCCCTTCGCCGTCCTCTTCCCTGGCTGCTTTTTCGCCCTCCAGTTCCCCTTTGTGCTTCTTTCCGCACTGCCCCCCCTCGCGGCCTACGGACTGGCCTGGGAGACCTGCGGCCGGCGGCGTACTGCCTGGCTGGCGGGTCTCCTTACGCTCTTCAGCGGGTTCTTCTTCCCTTACTGGACCCTCCCGGAGACGTTTGCCCCCTTCGCTCTTTTCGGGAGTGTCGCGCTGTGGCTGACCGGAACCTGGAACCTGGAACCTGGAACCCGGAAGCTGGAAGCTGGTCGCTGGTTACTGATCGGGCTGCTGGTTGGTCTGTCCCACCTGACCCGCGCCGACGGTATCCTGCTGCTACCCGTGGTTGCCCTTACCCCCCTGATTTCTTCCTCATCACGCAACACGCAACACGCAACACGTTTGGTCGTTGGTCGTTGGTCATTTGTCATTTTTCATTGCTCATTGGTCATTCTTGGCTACCTGCTCGTGATGGCCCCCTGGTTCCTGCGCAATCTCTCTACCATCGGCACGCCCCTTTCCCCAGCGGGTACCAGGACGCTCTGGCTGCGCACCTACGACGACTTGTTCTGCTATAGATGCGATCTCTCGCTGCGTTCCTACCTATCCTGGGGTTGGTTGAATGTCCTGCGCTCAAAGCTGTGGGCAGCAGGGGTGAACCTGGAGCGGTTCCTGGCGGAGGACTGCCTGGTCTTCCTGCTGCCGTTTGTGCTCATCGGCCTCTATCGCCTGCGCCGGCGTGCTCCTTTTAATTTTTCCCTTATCTATTTGCTCCTTGCCTACCTGGTTCACTCGCTGGGCTTCACCTTCCCCGGCCCCCGGGGGGGCTTCTTCCACGCCAGCGCGGCGGCGTTGCCGTTCCTCTTCGCTGCTGGCGCAGAGGGGCTGGACGCGGCAGTGGGCTGTGCGGCACGGCGGCGGCGTTGGAACCTGAGGCAGGCTCAGGTGGTGTTCGCTACAGCGGCGTTGGTGGCCGCGGTGGCGCTGAGTATTTATGCGCTGGCGCAGAAACTGCCCGCCTGGCGGGATGCCGACGAGGCATACCGGGAGATTGGCGCGTGGCTGGATGTGCAGGATGTCCCGGGTAGTATAATCGTTATGGTTGGCAACCCGCCCGGTTTCTATTATCATACAGGTATACCGGCCGTGGTTGTGCCCAATGGTGACGTGGAGACGCTCCTGGCGGTGGCTGACCGCTACCGGGTCGCCTACGTGGTGCTGGACCGGAACCGGCCGAGGGAGCTGATGGAACTGGAAGCGGGTGTGAGGGCGGCAGGGTTGGAGCTGGTGACAACTTTCGACGACGGGCAGTTTCAGCTCTACCGGCGGGCAGGGACACCGTAGAGAGGAGTGTACAATCCAATTGTGCTTCCTGCCCATCGTGTGGTATACTAGGGGTTGGTAACCACCTGAGTGTATCCTGGGGGGCGAGGCATGGCAGACAAGATCAAGGTGATGATTGTGGATGATCATCCGGTCTTCCGTCAGGGACTGCGGAACGTTTTGGCTGTACAGGATGATCTCTGTATCGTTGGTGAGGCGACCGACGGCCCTGAGGCGATTGAGCGGGCGCAGGAGTTGCTTCCGGACCTGGTGTTGATGGATATCAACCTGCCGACCCTTAATGGCTTGCAGGCCACGCGCAGACTCAAGGCACTCTGCCCCGAAGTCAACGTGATCATGCTAACCGCATACGATGACGAGGAGCAGGTCTATCACGCGATCCGGGCTGGGGCGTCGGCCTATTATGCTAAGGACGTCAGCCCCGAACGCCTGGTGGACATCATCCGGCACGTGAGTCAGGGACAGTACGTCATCGGTGAAACTGTGCTGGATGAGGATGGTATTGGCGATTGGCTCCTGGAAGAATTTCGGCGCTTCGGTGGGGGGGCGTTCGAGGAAGAGGGGCAGTTTTTGGCACCGCTCTCTCCCCGTGAGATGGAGATTCTGGGGCTGGTCATCCAGGGTATGAGTAATAGGGAAATCGCCTACCGTTTGGGGATCAGCCATCAAACGGTCAAGAATCACATGACTTCCATCTTGAGTAAGCTGGGGACGGCAGATCGGACGCAGGCGGCGGTCTATGCCCTTCGGCATGGCTGGGTGCCCTTACGCGAGCAGAAGAGACGTGCCCCACGCTTCTGATCTGACGATATGGACAATCCGTAAGGCGATTGACTGTAGGAGCAATCTGTAGGAGCAATCTGTAGGAGCAAGTAGAATGGCTGTTTCAACCGAGACCGACGCTAAACCATTCGAGCAGTTTTTGGAAGAATGCGGTAAAGAGTACGAGCAGACGCAGCGCGAGCTCAAGGAGGTTGACCTGCTGATTCAGCAGACGACTGGCGAGGTAGAGCGTCTGGCACACCGTAACACGCAGGCGACCAACCGGTTGCGGCAGATCGAAGCGGCACTGGATACTGTGCCACGAGGGGACATACGGGAGGCATACGCGGCCGTCCTGGATACGCAGCAGCGACTCTTTACCATGCGGGGGCAGTTGGAGAAGTTGCAGAGCAGTCAGCGTGACATAACGCGCTATCTTGACCTGCTCCGCAACGTGCTAGAGATGACCGATCAGGCTGAGTATAAGCCCCAGGTCGCGGAGGAGGAAGGACCTGCACAGCCGCTCGTTGTCCGTATCATCGAGGCCCAGGAACGGGAGCGGCAGCGGCTTAGCCGGCAGATGCACGATGGTCCGGCTCAATCTCTGACCAATCTCATCCTTCAGGCCGAGATCTGTGAACGACTTTTCGAGACCGACCCTGAGCGGGCGCGGGCCGAACTGGCCAATCTGAGAAATGCTGTGGCGGCAACCTTCCAAAAAATCAAGGGGTTCATCCTCAATCTGCGCCCGATGATGCTCGACGATCTAGGGGTGGTCCCTACTCTCCGGCGTTACGTGGAAAGTTTCTCTGACAATAGTGGGGTTCTCACTCACCTGACGATTACTGGCAAGGAACGGCGGCTGGCGTCGCACAAGGAAGTGATAATCTTTCGGATCGTTCAGGAGCTGCTTAACAACGCGGTTGAGTATAGTCAGGCCAGCAGCGTTCAAATCAATCTGGATATGGGGGAAGAGGTTGTCCGTGTATCGGTTGAGGACAACGGCAGTGGTTTTGAACTCTCTGACACTCTCACCTCGCCGGATGCAGACCGATTGGGCCTGGCGACGATGCGTGAGCGAGTGGAGATGCTGGGGGGGCAGATTCAGTTCGATAGTGGCCTGGGGCGGGGGACCAAAGTCAGTTTTGAGTTGTCTGTCTTTTGATACGAGAAGAATAGTACAAAGTTCCTATTGCCATGTCTATGTAAATCCAGTATAATAGGTTAAATCATATGAAGGGAGGTGATAGAGATGTTGTTTCTACCGCGTGAAGAGGGACAGGGCTTGGTTGAGTATGCGTTGATTCTTGTTTTGGTAGCCATTGTGGTGATCGTGATTCTGGCCCTGCTAGGCCCGGCCATCGGCAATATCTTCAGCAACATCGTGGTGAACATCTAGCCGAGAGATCATCGCAGCATCGCAGCAACGCAGCAGACCGCACTGTCGAACGGAGCCTCGCATATGCGAGGCTCTGTTCATACCAGTGCTACACCGTGCTTCTGACTGTCAGGCTCCATCAACCTGGTAGTTACTCCTAAAAATTTATGAAATCCTGGTCTAGTACTAAAGTAGGGTTGCGGCCGCACTATCGTTGTGATATAATGATAGAAGTTATGTTCCTGTGGGCACGCATCACGCACGAGTGAGGTGAGAGATGAGGCAGCAGCGTACGCCTTTCACTGCGTTAAGTCGTTTCTTTTCGAGCCGCGGCCAGAGCATGCTGGAGACGGCACTTTTCCTGCCCGTCGTGCTCATGTTCATTGCTGGCGTCATCGAGGTCGGGGCATACGCTATAGACTACCTGGTCCTGCTTGACGCCAGCCGCGAAGGTTCCCGTTATGGGGCCAACCTCGACCCAGAGCTGACCAGCAAGTACCCCCTCGATATGTATGGGGCTCCCTTTCCCGACGTCCGGGCGATGACACCCGAGGAGCTGCGGGCGGTTTGCGACGACGGAGAGACGACTAACTTTTACTACGAAGTGGCATGTCTTACCTTCCAGAATATCCCGCTGGGCACCCTCGACCCGGACAATGGAGATGACATTGTCATCACTGTCATCGGCGTGCGGACTGGTCAGATCAGGTACCGCTGGCCGTTGACTCCTACCCACGCCAATCCGGCTGACCAGGGATACCACTTCCGGGGGGCTAACGACGGAGCTTTGAACCCGACCTGCACCATCAGCAACACCGGGAACTGCCGCAGTTGGTCGCTCTATGGCGTCCGTGGGTCTTCGTTTGATAACGGCTTTCTCGGGAGCCAACTGCGGAGCGATGCCCCCGCCACCGGCTTCGTCGTCGTCGAGATCTTCCACGCCCATCCTCATTTCACCGGCCTTTTCACTATCGGTGACTTCATCCCAAACCCGATCGAGACCAGGCTCTTCACGATCTTCCCCGTGCCAGCCGCCGAGCCGGAATGAAGGAATGAACGACAGCAGGTAGGGAGCTGCTATTTACGGACACAGGAGGAGTGTGGTGAGAAGAGTAGTGAGATGGATCAGGGACATCTTCCCCCTTGCCAACGACCAGAGGGGGCAGACAATCATCATCTTTACCTTCGCCTTCGTGGGCCTGGTGGCCCTGGTGGGGCTCGTGACTGACGGGGCTCTCCTTTACGTCCACTTCGGTCACCTGCGGCGGGCTGTGGACGCTGCCGCGGTCAGCGCCGTCAACCAGTACCGGGAGGGACGTGAGATTGACGACCTCTACGCTGTTATCGTGGAGACTCTCCAACTCCAACTTCCGGGCGTGCACAACGTCCGCGTCTACTGGTACAACCACCAGGGAGGAGCTGGGGCCGACACGTTGGTAGACCTGCAGGGCGTGCCCTACGACCCCCACGATCCCGGCCTGGGTTCCGACCCACCGCGCAAGCGGGTGCGCGTCGAGGCAGAATTGCCGGTGAACCTGGTCTTCCTGCGCATCGTGTGGGGAGACCAGGTGGTTATCCGCAGCGGTGCTGAGGCGGAGGCGGCGGTGCTCAACATGGTCCTCCTGCTGGATACGTCTGAGTCTATGGCCTACACGACTTGCCCTCCCTCTCTGCCTGAGCCCCAGTTCTTCACCTGCCTGGAAGCCTGCCGCGCGGATGGCAACTGCCAGCCTTTTGACTCGGATAATCCCCCCACGGAGCCGTCCGTGCGATGGGCTGCCTTCGAGTTCGTCGAGACGCTCATGCGCGACGGCGTGGACCAGGTCTCCGTCTATCACTTCGACAGGACGCCGGTGATCAGCCAGTCGGTGGAGTTGTTCACCTGCGAGATCCCGAACACACGGACCTTCCCTATCACTCTCACCCCCTCCAGCGGCGTGGTCATTCCTCTGACGACGGACAAGCAGGCCGTGCTGGACGCCATCAGCCAGGGCCAGGGCAATCCAGGCGATTCTCTAAACGTCTACATCCGTCCCGCTGCCGTAGACCAGGCCGGTGGTGAGGCCTGCGAAAGACCGACCCACGTGGGGGGTTGGTGGGGCGAGGTTGACGGGACGATGGAGTCGGGCTACGGCTACCGCTGGGCCTCCACAAACATCGGTGGCGGTCTCCGCAGCGCGATCGGCGAACTGGTCGAGAATGGCAGCACCGACGCTGCCATCTGGGTCGTCGTCCTGCTGAGCGACGGCGCGGCCAACGCTACCGACCGCGCCGCCGACGGCAACAACTGGTGGACCTGCCCATCCCCGTCCAATTACCAGGATCCGCCCACCAACGCCCCCGAAGAACGCGACCGCAGCGTTGGGCCCTTCTGCCGTGACCCGGAGGCGACCGACCCCGACCCCACCAACCCGGATCCCACCACCGTGACTCGCCACTGCCCATCGGTCTCGGTATGCAGTGACTCGAATCGCACCTGGTACACCAACCAGGGGGAGACGGATACTGATCGGGTCATGTGGTTCTACGACGCCGACGACTACGCCCGGGACATCGCCGACCTGGCCTCCTCGGAGCAGATCGCCATCTACACCATCGGTTTCGGTCCGCAAGTCATCGGCTCGTCGTCGGGCCGGGCCGACGCTGGCGAGCGGCTGCTGCGCTACGTCGCCGATGTGGGGGACGACGGCGACCTGGAGACCGCTCCCTGTGGCAGCGACTTTTATTGGGATGACGTTGTCGTGGACGCGCCCCCCATGGGCGAGGACTGTGGCAACTATTACCACGCCCAGACCGCAGCGGATTTGACCAACGTGTTTGAGGACATCGTCTCCCGGATATTCAGCCGGATCACCCGCTGATGCCGGGCGACCGGTTCCAGGGCGGGAAGGAGGATGCGTGATGAAAACATGGCGAGGAACGTTGCGAAGCAGAAAGAGACGCAGGGGCCAGACGATGGTGGAGTTCGCGCTGGTCCTGCCTCTCCTGCTTCTTCTGTTGTTTGGCGTTGTGGAGTTTGCGCGCATCTTCCATGGCTGGCTGACGGTCGAGAGCGCCGCCCGCCAGGCCGCCCGCTTTGCCGTCAGCGGCGAGTATAACGTGGGATACTGTCCGGAGGTCGCTGCACGACTTCAGGCGATTGATCCCCATACGCCCTCCTACGCGCAGATGGATCTGTACGACGGCTTGGCCGACTGCCGTGTCTCCGCCGATGCCCCGGGGGTGGACGATCAGGACCCTGATAATCACTGGTATTACCAGAACGTCGAGGCCCGGCTGCAAGACGCGGCCCGGCGTTACTCCATCCGCGAGGCCGCCCGCGCCGCCGCTGGCAGTATCTCGGTGGACGATTCGGTCTCGGGCGACGTCATGCGGAACAACGACTTCGACCAGGGCCTCAATGGAGACCACACCCAGCGCGGTTACTTCCACGTCACGCTGTGCAGCACCCGTTCCCCCTTCGTCTTCGACCGAGATAACGTCTATGGCTATGGGCGCTATGTCTGCATCTACGACGCGACCCCCGGAGATATCAACAACGGCGACGAGGTCGTGCAAGACGACGCCGGAGGGCCCAGCGACCGGGTCGTCATCGCCGTCACCTTCAACCATCCTCTCATCACGCCTATCCGGGGCATAGCCAATAACGCGGGGAACTTTATCACCCTCTACTCGCTGCGCGAGATGGTCATTGAGCGCTTCCGCACCGCCCGTGTCATCGGCCTGCCCCCTGCCTTCGACGTTCCTGAACCTCCTACTGCTACTCCCCTTCCCCCCGAACCCCCGATTGTGGCGATTATCTGGCCGGCGGAGGGTGCGCCTTGCATCACCAGCACGGTTACTCTCCAGGCTCGGGCCTGTGACCCCGATGACACTGTGGAAAACTGCGATCCTAACCTGTACAACGGAGGGGGGATCGATCACGTGCGTTTATGGGTCAGGGACCCCCAGGGCAGCAACGTGAGCGACTTGACAGAATTCAATCCAGAATACTGCGGTCGTGGCGGCGACTCCGACCCATGTCCATCTGTAGACCTGTCTGGGGGCCAGTGGCCAGGCGGCAGTCCTGTCATCCCCGGCACCCACAGGCTGTACGTGATCGCCACGGACAACGATGACCAGGAGACAACAGTGAGCCGCGACTTTGAGGTCTGCATAGAACCGGATTGCGATGACATTTACCTCTGGTGGGATGGATTCCACGAGGACGACAACGCCGATTTCATGGTCCAGAACAACTCCAACTACCAATTTGAAGTCGTTGGTATGAACGCGCAGTGGCCTAAGGTGGGAGGGTACCCACGCTACCTGGACTATGTCCGCATGTTCCGTTGGGACCCGTATGAGTATGCCTATCTTCACTATGGCAACTTCGAAGACCCGCCTGCGGCGATGGACTCGTTTGAGGCCGGTTCTGAAGCCATCCGCACCCTTCCGGCCGGCAGCGACACGCGGCGGATTGATATTGACTTCCGTGATAATGTGTACACGTATAACCCCCACGATTTCATTCTGGACGTGACGTTGGAAACCTCCTTTGGCTACCAGTGCGTCGTGACCGCCCGCGGGCCAGACCTGCCGGCCACGTGCGACGCTTTGAGTGTGGACCCGGACCACCTGGTGCGCTTTGGGCACGATGTGCATGGCGTATACCATGAATGGCTGACGACCGGAGATGTGCTCAACAGCAGCGGCTACCGCGTGTGGCTGGACCAGTTCACCATCTACTGGCCCGACGAGATGTACGGCACCTCGTCGCTTAGAGTAGACGACGTGTACATGCCTAGCGCGCTAAGCAATCCCAGGATCCACAGTGGGAGTAGCCAGTCCAGAATCTGGTCGGCTAACTGGGGCAGCAGGCATAATGATCGTACCCTTTGGCCCAACGAGCCCAGTTGGCTCCGGTTCGATTTTGACTACGAGCAGACACCTGATCTGCGCGAGATGGGGCTGCCGCTCTCACCCCGCGGGACCGACGTGCTATATTCGAGCGCCAGTGGCTACAATCCTAGCAGCACTAGTGATGACCTGAACGATAATATCCTCCATCCCGACCAGTTCGACGTGGACACCTGGTGGACCTTCGATACACCGGGTGGCGACGCGCACTGCCTGGTGGAGTTTACCAACTTCCAGAAAGGCCCCTACGTTCGCCTGAATTCCCCGGCGGCGGTAGGAGAACTGCCCGGCGGCCTGGGCGATTACCTGATGCGTCCCTCACACCTGGTGAGTGAGGTCGGCGTGCCGGTGACACCGGGGGATGAGGATGACGCTGTTACGAGTGAGCTGGTGGTAGATGTGACCGCCTTTGACCGGGATTACGGCGACAGCGCCCCCAATGGCCAGGGCATCCGCGAAGTCGCTATCTGGGTAGAAGGGCCGGAGAACCTGCCGGAGAACCACCCCAGAGGCTCCAATGGCCCCGAGTACAACCTGCTCCGCAGTGGCGACACCCGCGATTGGTACTACCTGACCGTCACGCCGTACGAGGGGACCTTCGACCTGAGTAGCGGGCAGTGGCCCAACGGCAGTTACGTCATCAGCGGCACCCATTACCTCTACGTGCGGGCGATGGACCGGGACGACGTGGACGGCCTGGACCAGCTCTTCACGCTCGTGGTGGTGCCGTTCCAGGTGAACGTCGCCAGCATTGACTGCGACGACATCGAGTACGATGACGAACTGCTCTTCCTGTCCAGCTACAGCAGCGACCGCTACAGGTACGCCTTCACCGGCCTTATCACCAACGCGACCGATTACCCTGTGGTGCTGAACGAGGTGTACTTTGACTGGCCGTGGGACCCTGACCGCTGGTTGGATGGTCTGTACGACAACCCCTACGTTGACAACATCTCCCGTTGGGACTCGACCTATGGTGGGCGCACCACCGCTCATTATGGCAACGGCGACGCCAGTCCCTGGGAAGTGACCAGCGGATGGCAAAGCGAGAGCCATCGCCGGATTCAGTCGGGAGAGACCAACGCCTTTTCCTTCTACATGGTCGGCCTCCAACGCCTTGACATTGGGCACATTCTGGACCTGCCCTACAATCCCTGGAACTCGGACTACCGGATGGCACCCCATCGTAATTACGTGGCCTACTCCAGCCAACACTGGTTCTACGACGAGAGCTGGCGCAACAGGTACGCGCTGGGAGGCAATATCGTCCACCCCGCCACGTTTGAAGAGGCAAGGTTGCGCGTCGACTTCCCGGCTGGCCTGGGCAGTTGTTGGCTCACTTTCGACGACGGGCGGCAGGGGCCGGCGATTCGCCTGCTCTCGCCCGTGCCGGTCGCCGAGGAGCTTTCCTACTATCCTCCGTTCCAATACTCCCATGCCTACCCATACCCATACCACGTGCGGCCGAACAACGCCGACCCATACAGTTCCGCCCCAGCGCCGAACGCGGGGGCCGGTATCGGGCCCGGTGAATCCATCGTCTTGCAGGCGGAGACGTGGGACGTGGATTTCGGCGGCGTCGGCACACCTCATGGCACTGGCATCCAGGAGGTGGCCGTTTGGATCGTCGGTCCCAACAGCCGCTCCGGGTACGGAAATTTGCTGAACACCTGGGGTAGCTATCGCGATTGGGTCTATATACCGCAGGATATGATGGACGATCTCGCCGCGGGGATCTCTATCGTGACCCTGCCGGGCAACTGGTCGCAAAACGACCTGCCGGTGCTTAACGGACGCCACTACCTGTTTGTCCGGGCGATGGATAACGACGACGATAATGCGTACCAGGTCGGCGGCAGGAACCGGCAGCCGTTGTACACGCTGCTGGTGAGTTCCTTCGACGTGTCCGGTGGGCAGAATCCCGGGCCTACGCCGACGCCGGTTCCGACGGCGGTGCCCACACCCACGGATACCCCCACCCCCACCCCAACTGTAGGGCCTTCCCCCACGCCGACCTCCACCCCCACGCCGACTCAAACGCCGACGCAGGGGCCTACGCCGACGCACACCCCCACTCCGACGCACACTCCTACACCGACGCACACCCCCACTCCCACGCCGACCCCCACCGGCGCGACCCCCACATACACGCCGACGCCTACGGTGACATGGACTCCAAAGCCCGGAGGTGGCGACTGAGCGGAACCCAGGGAAGAGACGGACAGGTGCGCCAGGGGTCTATCGCTCTCGCCCTGTCCCTGGGAGGCGCGCTGACGATTGGGTTGCTCCTTTGGATGTCCTCTGTCGTCTGGAGCGCGCCTCCTGCCTTCCCTGCCCCGCCCCAGGACCTGCCTGCATCTTCGGATACACCTTACTATAACCGCGTTCAGACCGTCACTCTCCACGCACCTCCCTCGTCCGAGATCTATGCCACTGCGTTCACAACTACCTTCCAGACCTGGATTATGCATTACCAACTGGGCGGTTGGCTGAGGCTGCCGCACGATGCTGTGACCCGCACGGCTTCTTGCATCCCCACCGATCCGCCAACTGCCACCTGCAAGATTCTCTGGGGCACGCACGTAGTGACCTTCGCCGGCACAGGCTGGGCCACGATTTACCTGGAGTACGACACGTGGAGCAGGGCCTGGCGCGACCCAGGGACACGGGGTATCACACTTACCTACCCGGTCGGCTCCGACGAGTATCAGATCAGCCTGACTAACACCGTCGTTTTCAGCCGCTCCTTCCATCCCCTGTTGGAGCTGGTGTTCGTCACCCCTACGTCCCCCACCTATGACGAGGGAAACTGTGTGCTGCGATGGTGCTTCACTAACACTCCCCGGCTGGAGTTCACCGTCGCCTTCACCGAGCCATTGCTGGGGGCCAACCTGCGCATTGACCGGCTGGAGATGAGCGACGTCTGGCCGGAAGCGGGGGAGCACGTGCGTTATACTGCCACCCTGCGCAACGTGGGTTCCTATGGTACCGGGAGGGCGGTCCTTACGGAGTTGTTCGTACGCCCTCTCTCCCTCGGTCCCCCCACCGTCCTGACCGATCACGTAGGGGGATGGCTTTCGTATGCAGAGGATGCCCTGTTCAGGTGGATCGAACCAGGTAAGCCTCCTATTTCCTGGACTTATTGGTGGGCCGGGCTGGAGCCGGGCGGGGCGATCACTGGCACCACGGTCCTGACCTGGCCTGACCAATGCGCCGAGCAGGCGTGCGGCGTTTGGGCCAAGGTGGACCCCACCTACCTGGATCTGGGAATAGTGTACGAATGGTATGGCTATAATCCCGAGGGGTTAGAGTGTGGCTTGGACGACAGGGGCTTCCCCACCTGCGAGGAGGAGAACGACAACATCGCCGGCGCCAAGGGCCCTCCCACTGTGTATCTCCCACTGGTCTTGCGCAAGCGAGTTCCAGAATTTAAATCATCCCAAACTGGGTAAGGCCAGCCTTGAGGCGGGGTGTTGAAACACCCCGCTGATACTACGAAACCCGTTAAAACGGGTTAATTCGGCCTCTTGACATTCCGTCGCGAACGGAGTATTATTAAGACATACAAGGAGGATAACATGCGCGGTGGCCGATTGTTGCTGATAGTGGGAGTTGTCGTGGTTATAGGAGCCCTGGCGGTTGGAGGGTTTCTGCTGTTTAGGCCATCCCCCGCACCTACTCCCGTCGGGGAGGGGACGCCGATGCCGACGCCCCTGCCCGAGAACGAGGTGCGGATCGTCGTGGCGGCGCAGAATATCCCTCGGGGTATGCAGGTCAACGAGGAGGACGACGCGGTGGTCATGCAGAATTGGCCCAGGGGTACAGTACCGGCTGGGGCCGTCAGCCAACTGGAGGATACCTATGGCCGTGTCGCCCGTGTAGACATCCCGCTGGGGATGCCGATTCTTGAGAGCATGCTTGCCGAGGAGCCTGGTGATTTAGTGGCCATGGGCTCCAACGTGGCCCTGCAGATTCCCGAGGGCCTGGTCGCCTATGCGCAGCCGGTGGGCCGCTACTCCAGTGTGGCCTGGGCGTTGCAGCCCGGCGACCATGTGGATGTGATCATCTCTCTACTCATAGTGGGCCTGGATGAGGAGTTTCAGACTGTCCAGCCCAATCAGGCCCGATGCCTTTCTCCATCTGAGGATGAGGCTTGCATGGGTATGAGTGGGCCGATGGGCCGGCTGGAGGTGCTGCCCAATGGCTGGCTGGTCAACCTGACGCCGAGCGAGGGCCAGCGGCCACGGCTGGTGACTCAGTTGACGGTGCAGAATATCCGCGTGCTCCGGGTTGGTGATTGGCCTGCGCCTGAAGCTCTCGCCGCTGCTGGGGAACCTTCTGCCGAGAAGGAAGAACCGGCTCCTGAGGAGGAGGAAGAGGGAGCACCCCCGTCCCGACCTGATGTGGAGTCTTTGACGTTGGCCGTCACACGGCAGGAAGCGATGGTGCTGGATTACGCCCAGGCGATTGGTGCCAGGATCAACTTCGTGCTGCGGGGGGTGGGCGATGACCGGACTCCCCCGACTGAATCTGTCACACTTCAATACCTGATGGATAGATACAACTTTGAGTTGCCGCCGAAATTGCCATACGGCGTCACGCCACCCATCTCCCGGTTAGAGCGCATCGTCCGCGATGAATCGGCTGCCCAGTACGGTCCAACGGGGCAGTCCAGTGAGTAACCAGCGGTAAGCAGCGCTCATCTGCGTCCTATTTTCGCACCCCGCGGTGGTGATGGAAGCGCCAGCGGCGCGACTGATCTCGCCAAAGTCTGGTTAGCGTAATTGCAGGTCCAAAGTCCCATGTGTGCAACTGAAATCTGCACTGGCGGGGCCACTGTGAAACAAGCTTCGGCTTCCGTTCAAACCGCAATAGTGTGGAAAGCGGGCTATGTGGAGGGCTCGTGTGAGGTCTCAGCCTGGTGAAAGAATTCGAGTTCTTATCATAGACGACATCGCGGAGACGCGGGAGAACCTGCGCAAGCTGCTCTCCTTCGACGTTGACATAGAGGTTGTCGGTGTTGCGGGCTCGGGTCCGGAAGGCATTGAGCTGGCCAAGCAGTTCCAGCCACACGTTGTCCTGATGGACATCAATATGCCAGGTATGGATGGCATCGCCGCTACGGAAGCAACCCTGCGGGAGGTGCCGACGACTCAGGTGGTGATGCTCTCCGTGCAGGGTGAGACCGACTACCTGCGCCGGGCGATGCTGGCTGGAGCGCGGGATTTTCTCACCAAGCCGCCCAGCGGTGATGAGCTGATGAGCACCATCCGCCGGGTCTACGAGATGGGGAAGACGCGGGTGCCCGTGCAGCCGGCCGTCCCGGCGGCGGTTGGGGCCGAGGGGGGAGGGGTTCGGCGTGCGGGAGACGTGATTGCCGTTTTCAGCCCCAAAGGCGGCGTGGGGTGTACGACCATCGCGGTGAACCTGGCGGTTGCCTTGCAGCAAATGGTCGACAGCAAGCAGAAGGTTGGACTGATGGATGCCAGTATCCAGTTCGGAGATGTAGGAGTGATGCTCAATCTGCAGGCCAATCGGAGTATGGCAGACCTGGTGCCCAACATTGAGGAGATGGACAGCGATATGCTGAACAGTGTACTGGCTCCTCATGGGTCAGGGCTTAAAGTGTTGCTGTCCCCGCCGCATCCAGAAGCAGCGGAGAGCTTACTGGCCGGTATAGCGCCGGATGGGGAAATGGGAGGCCAATCGGCGCTTGGAGCGATATTGGGACTGATGCGCGGTGAGTTCGACATCGTCGTCGTGGATATGTGGAGTTGGGTGGATGACGTCGCGTTGACCATCTTTGATTCTGCAGCACTGATCGTGCTTGTCGTGATGCCGAACATCCCGGCTATTAAGAGTGCCCGTCTGTTCCTTGAGGTGGTGGATAGACTCAATTATCCGATGAGGAAGATCGCGCTGGTGGTCAACGGCGTGGATCGGCGTATGGGCATCCGAGTGGAGCAGATCGAACAGGCAATGATACCTGTGGCTGCGCAGATTCCTCTGGACGAGCAGGTGGTACTGGCGGCGGTCAACCATGGCGTACCATTCGTCATGCGTGATCGGAGCCGTCCCGTTTCCCAGGGCATCCTGCAACTCGCTGAGCATGTCCAGAGCGTGTTGGTGGGAGAGCAGGAGGAGGAGGAAAAAGACACGGTAGCAGCGGGGCCAGGCCGTCTCCGGCTGGGCCGTGTCTTCGGATAGTGATGAGTACATGCTCTCTGCCGGGGTAGGCACGATAGGGCCGAGTGGTTAGGGAGGTAGAGCTATGTCGTTACTGAAGCGAATTGAAAGGGAAAGGGATGCAACGACGCGACAGCCTTCGCGGATGCCAGAAATGCGGGTGCGGCGGCAGCCGGCCTCTCCCGCTCGTGATGCTTACCTGGACCTTAAAATGCGCATCCAGGGCAAGTTGATCGCGGATCTGGATCCGACGATGGATGTCACCAAGACAGATGAGGTGCGTCGCACAATCGAGGAGATGTACAACAACATCCTGGCCGGGGAGCACATTGTCCTCAGTCGTGCGGAACGACAACGGCTGTTTGAGCAGATCGTCGCGGAGATATTGGGTTTGGGGCCGCTGGAACCGTTTCTGTCCGACCCCACTATCACTGAGATCATGGTTAACGGGGCCAAGAACATCTACATTGAACGCGAGGGGAAGCTCTTGCGCACAAATGCGGTCTTCGAAACGGACGAGCATCTGATGCGCATCGTCGAGCGTATCGTCGCACCCCTGGGACGGCGCATTGACGAGAGCTCTCCCTACGTGGACGCCCGCCTGGCGGATGGTTCCCGGGTGAATGCAGTGATCCCGCCGATTTCCCTGGTTGGGCCGGTGCTGACGATCCGTAAGTTTTTCAAGATTCCGCTCACGGTCGAGCGATTGATTGAGTTGGGCAGTGTGACCGCGGAGGCGATGGAGTTGTTGAAGGCTTGCGTGGTGGCGAAACTGAGCACTGTCGTCTCAGGGGGTACCGGTACGGGCAAGACGACTTTTTTGAACATCCTTTCCGGTTACATCCCCAGTGATGAGCGTATCATCACCATTGAGAACGCTGCTGAGTTGCAACTGCGCCAGGAGCACGTTGTGACGCTGGAGTCGCGCCCGCCCAACATTGAGGGCCGGGGCCAGATCGCCATCCGAGACCTGGTGATCAACAGTCTGCGAATGCGTCCAGACCGTATCATCGTGGGTGAGTGCCGGGGTTCCGAAGCTTTTGATATGCTCCAGGCGATGAACACCGGCCACGAGGGCAGTATGACCACAATCCATGCCAATAACCCTCGCGAGGCTTTGGGCCGTATGGAGAATATGATCCTGATGGCAGGAATGGACCTGCCACACCGGGCCATCCGCGAGCAGATTGCCTCCGCGTTGGATTTGATTATCCACCTGGAGCGCATGCGGGATGGAAGCCGTAGGTGCGTCGCCATCACTGAGGTTCAGGGGATGGAGGGGGACGTGATCACCATGTCCGATATTTTCAAATTCGAGTTGGCCGGCTACGAGGACGGCCGGGCGATCGGCACCCTGCGTGCCACGGGGTTGCGTCCCAAGTTTGTGGAGAAGATCGAGGCGTCCGGCATTCGCCTGCCGCCTAGTATTTTTGGTCTGGGGCAACGGGTGCGCTTCTAGGTTTACTTGAATACCCCGACGGGAGGGGGGTGGTTGCCGGGCTCCTCAATGACCGGTGGTCGTCAGTAAGGCCGGATCAAGCTGTGAGGCTCCCTTACTGGCGGTGAGGGTTTCGAGTTGGGTGGTGGAGGACGGGCGATGAGTGTCTTGTGGATAACAGTGGCGGTGGCTGTGATCGGCCTGGGCATTGTGGTGGTCGGGTTTGTCATGTCTCGCCGGGCCGGCCAGGCCCTTATCGAAGAGCGGTTGGGCATCACTGGGGATGAGGCGGAGGCCGTTGGAGCGCGTAAGACGCCTATAGGGGACGCGCTGAATCGCGTACTGGCCAGCCGGGGAATGGGATCCGACCTGGCGACACAACTGGCGCGGGCGGATCTTAAAGTCACTGTAGGGGAGTTTATGGCAGCCACCGTCATTCTGGTCATAGCCGCCGGAGCGGCGGCTTACCTCCTGATGAAGGGGGATGTGGTGGTCACCGTCGGGGCATGTCTGGCGGCCTTTTTTGCTCCCCGCTTTTACCTTGGATTTTTGCGTCGTGGTCGCTTGAAAAGTTTTAACAATCAATTAGGCGACACGATCAACCTTATAGTGAACGGTATTCGCGCTGGCTACAGCATTTTGCAGGCAATGGAAGCGGTGTCACAAGAAATGGGTCCACCGATCTCTATCGAGTTTGGGCGGGTGGTGCGAGAGGTGCAACTTGGTTTGACGTTGGAACACGCGTTGAGTAACATGCTGCGGCGCGTTCCCAGCGATGACCTGGACATGATGATCACGGCGATCAACGTGCAGCGCGAGGTAGGCGGCAACCTGGCCGAGGTACTGGACTCGATCGGTTTCACCATCCGGGAGCGAGTGCGGATTAAGGGTGAGATCAGTGCACTGTCGGCTCAGAGCCGCATCTCAGGCTATATGGTTGGTATGGTTCCGGTCGTCCTCGCGGTGGTTATCTACCTCATCAATCCTACTTACATAGGAGGGCTGTTCAATCATATCTGCGGGTATATCATGATCGGCGCGGCGGTCGTGGGGATTGTACTGGGTTTTGCGGTCATGAGCAAGATTATGAAGATCGAGGTGTAGTTTTCAGGAGGTGCCAATATGCAAGTGGTATTGATCGCCTTGGGTGTGTTTGTACTGGGTGGCCTGGGTCTGGCCGTCGTTGGTTTGGCAAAGTCACGGCGAACCACGGAGAGCATCGAGGACCGTCTCGCGGATTTCGGGACGCTGGAGCGAACACCTACCCTGGAGGAAATTGAACTGTCTCAACCTTTCAGCGAGCGCGTGTTGTTACCTTTGATTACGGGGCTGGCGGAATTCGCGATGCGTTTCTCACCGGCGAAGAGCCGGGATGTGCTGCAGCATAAACTTGACCTGGCAGGTAATCCCTATGAACTCACCCGGTTCGTGGGCCTGCGCGTGTTGGCGGCTCTCCTGTTGGGCGGTTTGAGTATTGCCGTATCTTTTTTGGCCCCCGGCCTGTCCCTCATACAACGCGTCCTGATGCCTATAGCGGGATTTGGATTGGGTTACTATATGCCGGTGATATCGCTGGGGGGCAAGATTCGCAAGCGACAAAAGGATGTCATCAGGTCACTGCCCGATGCGCTCGATTTGCTGACGATCTGTGTGGAAGCGGGTTTGGGCTTCGACGCCGCCATGGCCAAGGTAGCCGACAAGTGGGACAATGAATTATGCCTGGCGTTTGGTCGGGTGATCCAGGAGCTCCAGTTGGGTAAACTGCGCCGTGAGGCGCTGCGCTCTATGGCGGATCGCATGGAGGTCCAGGACGTGTCCACTTTCGTGGCGGCCATCATTCAGGCGGACCAGTTGGGCGTCAGTATTGCCAGGGTGTTACGCATTCAGTCGGAGCAGATGCGCATGCGGCGGCGTCAGCGGGCTGAAGAATTGGCTCGCATGGCAGGGATCAAAATGCTGCCCGCGGTCGCTTTTTTGATCTTCCCTGCTATTTTCATCGTCTTGCTGGGACCGGCTGCAATCCAGATGATGGCGTTGTTTGGGGAGGGAGGTCTGAGTTTTTAGGTGAGCAGGCTGGTGTAGAGGATAACGTCAGAGATAAAATCCTGTGTCCGTGTCGGTCGTTGAGACAATTGATCTCCACTGGTGCAGTCTTCGTAGTCATTTTCTCGATCTTTTCTTTCCCCCGCGTTGTGTCGGTTGTCGTCGGGTGGGTGTATGGCTGTGTACTGAGTGCCTGGACCAGATCCCTCGCGTTGAGCCCCCTTTTTGCACCTGCTGTGGAGGCGTGGTTATAGCCAATGGCTTGTGCACACGTTGTCGAACTTCTCCCTTGCGGATCGAGTGCATACGTTCGGTCGTCTACTTTGAAGGGGTGCTCCGCAAGGCGGTGCACCAGCTCAAGTACAGCGGCCGTACTGCGATGGCTGGGCCCCTGGGCGACCTGATGACAGCGTACTGGATGCAAAACCCAATGCCGGCTGATGTCGTAGTGCCTGTTCCGCTGCACGCCGCCCGTCTACGCGAGCGCGGGTATAATCAGGCGGCGTTGCTGGCCCGTGAGATGGCCGGCCGGGTTGGGCTGGTGGTGGACGAGCAGACGCTGATACGGCAGCGTGCGACTGCTCCACAAGTCGAACTCAATGCCAGGCAGCGGAAGGAGAATGTGCGCGACGCGTTTCGTTGCTCTGGCAACGGGCTGGCTGGCAAGCAGGTGTTGTTGGTTGACGATGTCTGTACCACGGGCGCTACGCTGGATGCCTGCGCAGTGGCCCTGTATGAGGGGGGAGCGCGTGGTGTGCAGGCTCTGACGTTAGCCCGTGCACGCTAGCAGTAGCCTGGTTGGTCGTTTGGCGACCTGCTGTCTGCTTATATCAAAATCTGTTGCAAGGAGGCCCGCTGTGGAAGTATCTATCTTTGCCCGGAACATGGAATTGACACCGCATTTGAGAGAGTATGTGGAGCGGAAAGTGGAGAAACTGGATCGCTACTTGCCCTTGATTGATGACGTGCGGATTGACCTGGCAGTGGAGAACACACGCAGCGCTGCCCATCGTCAGGTAGCGCAGTTGACGGTGCGGGTGCGAGGCACGATCCTGCGGGCTGAGGAACGCGCCCAGGACATGTTTGCTTCGATTGATACGGTGTTGGATAAGATGTACCGCCAGATTGCACGGTATAAAGGCAAACGTCAGGACCGCTGGCACGCGGCCGCTGAAGCACTCCCTATTGAGGAGCCGGTAGGGGAGACCGAAGGGGAGATTGTCCGCGTCAAGCGCTTCGAGGTTTGGCCGATGGCGCCAGAGGAGGCGATTGAGCAAATGGAGTTACTGGGCCACCATTTCTACATCTTCCTGAATGCGGACGAGAATGCCATCAACGTCGTGTACGAGCGGAATGATGGTGACTACGGTTTGTTGCAGCCGGAGTTGGTCTGAGTCATTGGGAGAGTATGCGGGCGCAGCAGGACTCTCTTGAGGTCTTGCTGCACCCGGGGTGTGTGGCTCAGGCTGGCCTACGGATTTTCCCGATACGCTCATATCAGGGGGTTCGGTGTCAACCGGACCCCCTTTGAATAGGAGGAGCCTGGTTGGTGGATGAGGTGACTCTACTCCTGCTGGTCGGGGGGTGGGGGCAGAGCGAGGTGGAACGAGCGCTGGACGGAGCTCACCGGGCCGCCGCGCGCGACTTGCTGGAACTGTTGCTGCACACGGGTATGATCGGCCGTGCTGTGGTCGCCACTGATGATCCTGCCTGGGGCGATGCGCTGACCGGCCTGCCGGTTGAGGTGGACCTCGATCCGCCAGGGGAGCCTTTTCATTTCGGACGGCGGCTGGCTGGATTGATCGAGCGGTATGATGCGCAACGTGTGCTCTACAGCGGAGGCGCTTCGGCTCCGCTGTTGAGTGTCGAGTGCTGGGTCGAGGTGCTGGCCTGGTTAGGAGAGGCGAAGCGGCTGGTGGTCACCAACAACCTGCACTCCTGTGATTGGGTGGGATTCGTTCCTGCGGTCGAGATGGCTCCGCTGATCGCTCAGGAAGCGAACGATAACGCGGTGGCCTGGGCGCTGGCCTACGAGGGGGGGCTGCGGGTCGAGAGCCTGCCCGCGTTAGCCGCTACGCGCTTCGATCTGGACACTCCGGCGGATCTGCTGCTCGCGCAGCACCATCCGGGTATCGGGCCACGTCTGCGTCGTTTCCTGGATGGGCTGGGCTGGGAAGCACCCCAGTTGGACGGAGTGCTGTCCACAATGGCCGGTGAGGGGGGGAGCCTGACGGTCGTGGGCCGGGTGTCGTCTGCGGCCTGGGCGGCCCTGGAGCGGGCCACTCGTTGTTGGGTGCGGGTCTTCGCCGAGGAGCGGGGGATGCGGGCCAGCGGCCGGCAGGAGCAGGGGAAGGTGCGCTCGCTGCTGGCAGATTATCTGGAGTCGGTGGGTGTCGAGGGTTTCTTTGACGAGTTGGCGGAACTGGCTGATGGGGTACTGTTCGATAATCGCGTGATCCTGGCGGCGCGGGGGCTGTGGCCCTCAGCGGCTGATCGTTTCAACTCCGACCTGTATCGGTGGGATAGGGTGGGGGAGCCTTTTCTACGGCGTTTCACCCGTGCGGCGGCGGAGGCGCGAGTGCCGGTGGTGTTGGGTGGACATTCAGTGGTGGCTGGAGGGCTGATGGCCTTGGTCGAGGCATTCGAGATGGGTGGGGGGGGAGCGTAGTGCCAGCAGTGCTCTTTGTTTGCACTGGCAATCTTTGCCGCTCTCCGATGGCAGAGGGGTTGTTGCGGGCGCGGCTGGCCCGTGACGAGGCGCGGCAGGGTTGGCGGGTAGAATCTGCTGGTACCTGGGCGGCCGGTGGACGGCCGGCAAGCGCGTATGCCATCGAGGAGATGGCTCAGCGCGGGATTGACCTGCGTGGTCACCGCTCGTGCAACGTCACCCGTGAGATAGTGGCCGAGACCGATCTGGTGTTAGCGATGACGTGTCAGCATATCGAGGCCCTGGGTGCGGCCTTCCCTGCGTATGTCCATACGATGCATCTGCTCAGCGAGATGGTGGGGCAGATGTACGACATCTACGACCCGTATGGGGGCACGCGACTGGAGTATGCCCACACTGCGAGAGAATTGGAGCAGTTGATCGAGGACGGCTACGAGCGTATCGTGGCGCTGGTTGAAGGGGCATCTGGCGGCTGAAAATCTGCCACTTAATGTGGTCTTCACCCTGGAACTGGAGCTGCTGCGGTGGCCTGCTCAAAACTATCGAGACCCCCGACTGTGCCAATCCACAGCGTGCCCGTGTTTCATTACACCATCCTCGGCACCCGGGCCAGGATCTCGGAGACCACCTCGTAGTTGATGGTCCCTAGCCAGTCCGCTACTTCCTCGGTGGTGATCTCGTCCTCCCCTTGGCGGCCGATGAGTACCACCTCGTCTCCCACACGGACGTTGGGGATGTGACCGACGTTGATCATTGTCTGATCCATGCGGACCTGGCCCGCGATGTGCGCGCGCTGACCGCGGACCAGCACTGCTTGCCAGCGGGTCGGCGCACGACGGAAGCCGTCCGCGTAGCCCACAGGGATGATGGCGATAGTCTCCTCCTTCTCCACCCGGTAG
Source organism: uncultured Anaerolineales bacterium (assembly GCA_964412395.1). Lineage (GTDB taxonomy): Bacteria > Chloroflexota > Anaerolineae > B4-G1 > B4-G1 > CAYPOY01. The sequence goes on from CAYPOY010000006.1 coordinate 26,146, forward strand.
GAGTTGCTGTACCTGACATAACTGCCCAGCGGTAGGGTCTTGACCTGGGCAACGGTGGTCTTCCACGTTAGCGCGGGGCGGAAGCCCGCTGGGAGAGGAACGTGGGGGGAGGGTTGGAGGCCGTACATCGCCAGGCCCAGCCGCACCATGTTGAAGCGGGCCTTTGGGAGACGTAGGATGGCAGCGGAGTTGGCGCAGTGGATAGTGCGGAAGTTGACGCCGATCTCGGCCAGACGTTCTATTATCTCCTGGAAACGGCCCAATTGCCAACGGGTGTATCCCAGGTCTGCATCGTCGGCTATGGGGAAGTGGGTGAAGATGCCCTCCAGGTCAAGGCCTGGCAGGTCGCGGATCTCCTCCACGAAAGGGATGACCTGATCGGGCAGCAACCCCAGCCTACCTGTCCCGGTATCCACCTTGATGTGCCCCCGGGCGGTGCGGTGCAGGTCTACCGCGGCCCGGCTGAAGGCCCGTGCTATGTCAGCGTCGTAGATGGTGGTGGTGATGTTGTGCAGGAGCGCCTCCCGGGCCAGCCAGGCAGGGGTGTAGCCCAGCACCAGGATGGGGGCGTTCACCCCGCTGTCGCGGAGTTTTACCGCCTCGTTGACTGAGGAGACCCCGCAGAAGGAGGCGCCGTTGTTGAGGGCAGTGCGGGCAACGGTGAGAGCACCGTGACCGTAGGCGTCGGCCTTCAGCACCGCCAGGATCTCCACCTCCGCTCCGACGATCTCCTTGATCTGCTGGACATTGTAGGCCACTGCCTCCAGGTCTACCTCCACCCAGGTGGGCCGGGCAGGGCGAGCAACCCGCACTGCCAGTCCGTCCACCCGCCGCACCAGCAGGTCGGTGTCGGCCGAGTCGGCCAGGAGCCCCTCCACTGCTTGCTCCATCCGGGCCTCTACATCCCCCTTGACCAGCACCACGTCTCCCGGTCCCAGTTGTGGTCTGAGATGGCGCACTGCGTCCCGGCTGGTGTAGGTCACCAGGATGCGTTCGCCGGAGAGGCCGGACTCTTTGGCTGCCTCAGCGATCCAGACGGCCCGTTCCCCTTTGACGATCAAAAGGTCCACAAAAGCGGCGGCTGCCCGTCCCACATGCTGATGGCCTTCCACTGCGTAGCTGCCCAGTTGGGCCATATCTCCCAGCACCGCGATGCGGCGCTGGGCAGGGTAGTCGGCCAGGGTAGCCAGGGCTTGCAGGGCTGTGGCCGGGCTGCAACTGGCGGAACCATCGAGCAAGAGCGATCCGCCGGCCCCCGACAGGGCCTGCAGTCGGCCAGGGCTTGGTTGCAGTTCCTCCACCACGTCCAGGATGTCATCCCAGGGGACGTGGTATGCCAGGCCGACGGTGATAGCGGCCAGGATGGTGTAGGCCTGGTGGCGGCCCAGGAGGCGGGTGCGGACCTCCGCCTTGGCCGGGTAGCCGGGTGTACCCATGCCGCTGACGCCGGGGAAATGGACTACGAACTGGAGCCCTTTGAGGTCCGGCCGCAGGTCGGAGGCGACAATGTCGGCGTCAGGACTCAGGCCATAGGTGATAACGTGGGCGCATGTGCACTTCCGCATCGCCCGCACCCGGGGGTCGTCGTAATTGAGGACGGCCACACCGTCGGGCGTGAGAGCCTCCACCAGGCGGCCCTTCTCCTGGGCGATGGCCTCCATGCTGCCCAGGTAGGCCAGGTGGGTGTGGTTGACCGCTGTGACGACGGCAATATGTGGTCGGGTCAGTTCGGCCAGGTGGGCGATATCGTCGAAGGCGTGACAGGCCATTTCCAGGACGGCCACTTCGTGCTCAGGGGTGAGCCTCGCCAACGAGATGGGTAGGCCGAAACAGTTGCTCAGATCCGGCGGGTTGGAGAAGACCGAGTGGCGGGCGGCCAGGACGGTGGAGATGGCCCGGCAAGCGTCGGTCTTGCCGGTGGAGCCGATGATGCCCACCACCTGAGGGGCGTACCTGCGCAGGACGTGGGTGGCCCAGTCGGTGAGGGCGAGTTGGATGTCAGGGGCAACCACGCAGGGGACGGTGGGGTTGGCCGGGGGGAATTGGCAGAGCACCCCGCCGGCCCCCTTGAGCACAGCGTCGGCGATGTAGTCGTGACCGTCCCCGCCGCCCTCGGTCTTGACGGTGACAAACAGTTCGCCCGGACTGATATGGCGCGAATCATAACAGAAGGCGGGGAACTGGGTTGGGGTGGGAGGCCCTACCAGTTGCCCACCGGTCGCGGTCAGCAGGTCATCCAGGTAAATCATCGGCGAATAGCGAATTGGTCAACCACGCATCCGGCTTCATCTGCGCCAGCGGTGGGCCTGCTGCTGGTCCAGGAATTCTGATGACAGCAAGCGGCGGCGCGATTGACCGCGCCGTCTGTGATGGGCGGAACAGGACTCGAACCTGTGACCTCCTCCTTGTAAGGGAGGCGCTCTGACCAACTGAGCTATCCACCCGCAGGCTAATTATAGCTGGGAATCTTTGACTCGTCAACATCACAGCCGGGACAGAACGATGGACTGCTGGCGTTGGTATTTTCCTTTCTTATCGGCGTAAGAGGTCTCGCACGTCCCGTCTGCTTTGAAGAAGAGTACCTGAGCAATGCCCTCACCGGCGTAGATCTTGGCTGGCAGGGGGGTGGTGTTGCTGATCTCCAGTGTGACGTACCCTTCCCACTCCGGCTCGAAGGGTGTCACGTTCACAATGATGCCGCAGCGGGCATAAGAACTCTTGCCCACGCAAATCGTCAGCACGGTGCGCGGAACGCGAAAGTATTCTACAGTACGGCCTAGCGCAAACGAGTTGGGCGGGATGATGCACACCTTGCCTCTGAAGTCGACGAATGAATCGGCATCAAATTGCTTGGGGTTCACGACGATGGACTTATCTGGCTGAAAGATCTTGAACTCGTCGGCCACGCGGATGTCGTAGCCGTAGGATGAGAGCCCGTAGGAAATGACGCCCTCGCGTACCTGTCCATCCACGAACGGCTCGATCATCCGCTGCTCCAACGCCATCTTGCGGATCCAGTGGTCCGGTTTGAGACCCATTACGTCAGACTCCGCACTTTAGATGCCAGACGCAGGATGCCTCTTGCTCCCTGCCCCTTGCTTCCTACATCCGCTCCGGTGCGGTTACCCCCAGCAGTTCCAGCGCCCGCGCCAGCGTCAACTGGGCTGCCCGCACTAGCATCAGCCGTGCCCGGGTCCGCTCCGGCTCCTCCGAGTTGACGACGCGGCAGTCCCGATAGAAAGCGTGAAAAACCGCGGCCAGGTCTCGCGCGTAAAAGGTCAGGTGGTGTGGAGCCAACTGCGTGGCTGCCAGCGCCACGACTTTCGGCAACTCCAGCATCTTGCGGATCAGTGCCAGTTCACTCTCGTGGGTCAGCAACGAGACGTCGCCCGGAGCCTCCTCCTGGTCTTGCCCCAGGTCAACGGCGTAGCGCAGTATGCTGGAAATACGGGCGTGCGCGTATTGAACGTAGTACACTGGATTCTTCTCCGATTGCTCGACCGCCAGGTCCAGATCGAAGTCTATCGTCGCATCAACCGTGCGCGTGAGGAGCATAAAGCGAATCGAGTCCGGGCCGACCTCGTCGAGCAACTCGCGCAAGGTGACGAACTCCCCTCTGCGCGTCGACATCCGCACGTCCTCGCCACCCCGCTTTAGATTGACCAACTGGTAGAGGATGACCACCACCCGTTCGGGGTCGAGCCCCAACGCCTTCGCCGCTGCCTTCACCCGGGGCACGTCCCCATGGTGGTCGGCCCCCCAGACGTAGATCGCCGTGTCAAAGCCGCGCTCGACCAGTTTGTTCCACACGTAGGCGATATCGGAGGCAAAATAGGTGGGCCGCTCGTCGGGCTCTGGTATGATCTTGGGGGAGCGGATGACGACCGCATCTGTGTCCAGGTCGGGGGAGGTGAACCAAACGGCATCGTCGCGCTCGACAACGTAATTCTTGTCCCGGAGCATCTGAAGAGCACGGTCGAACAGTCCGGATTCGTGCAGGCTTTTCTCGTGGAACCAGGTGTCGAACTCTACCCCCAATGCAGTCAGGTCTTGCTGGATTTCTTCGATAATGCGACGTAAGCCCTCTGCCCCCAGAGCGCGCATGGCTTCCCTGCGAGGCACATTGAGATACTGGTTGCCGTACTGCCGGGCCATCTTTTGCCCCATCTCCACGACGTAGTGCCCATGGTAGCCGTCTTCCGGGAAGGCTTCAGCCCGGCCCAGGGCCTGGGCGTAGCGGGCATAGATGCTCTCTCCGAAATGGCGCACCTGGGAACCGGCGTCGTTGACGTAGTACTCCCGCTCGACATCGTAGCCCGCTGCCGCCAGCACGTTAGCCAGGGTATCGCCGATAACTGCGTTGCGGGTGGAGCCGACGGTGATAGGCCCGGTAGGGTTGGCGCTGACGAACTCAACCTGCACCCGTTGCCCCCGGCCGACGTCCACGTTGCCCCAGTGCTCCCCGGCGGCCAGCATCTCCAGCACCTGCGCCGCCAGCCAGGCCGTATCCAGCGTGAAGTTGATGTACCCAGGCCCGGCCACCTCGACCTTGTTCACAAACGGGGCCGGCGGGAGGTGCGCAACCACCCGCGTGGCGATCTCCCGAGGGTCCATCCGCGCCTCTCGCGCCAGTCGCAGGCAGACTGGTGAACCGTAGTCGCCGTGCTCGGGCTGACGCGAGCGCTCTATAACGATCGCCGGCACCTTGAACTCCGGCAACGCACCCTTCTTCTGCGCAGCCTGCAATCCTGTGGCAATTAACGCTGCGACCTGGTCATAAATCAGTTCTGTCATTACCCTCCTGTGGAATGTTCAACGCTATCCGATCCCAACTCCCTACGGAACCATTTCGCCAACCGTTTTCGCTCGTCTGGTGGCTGGAATAAGCCCGCGACGGCCGTCAAGATCATATGCTTAATCTGATCCAACGTCACCCCCATTAACAGCATAGCAGTCATATACTCATCGGTAAGCGTTGTATCGCTGATACTGGGGTCGTCGGTATTGATCGTCACGCGCAGGTTTAAGGCCAATAGGTCGGGCAAGGGATGATGCCAGAAGCGGCGCACGACGGCAGTCTGTAGGTTGCTGGTCGGGCAAATCTCCAACGTCACCCCACGCCCACGGATCAATTGCACGATCTCTGAGTTCTCAATCGAGCGCACACCATGTCCAATGCGTCGCGCCCCCAACAGTTCGATGGCTTCCCAGACGTTCTCGGCTCCTCCGGCCTCCCCAGCGTGCACCGTCACGCCCAATCCCTCTTGTCGCGCTCGCTGGAAAACCTCGGCGAAACGACGGGCTGGATACCTCACTTCATCGCCGGCCAGATCCAGGCCGACGACGCCGTCTTTCCGGTGTGCCACTGCGGTATCGGCAATCTGTGACGCTGTGTCCACACTCTCCTCACGGCCGATCTGCAGGATCAGATTGGTGCGTACCCCACAATCGCGCTGGGCCCTGGCGACAGCACTGCACACCCAGGTGGTCACCTGATCGAGCGAAAAGCCTTGCTCTCGGGACAGCGCGACGGGATTGAAGCGCAACTCCAGGCACTTGATGTTGTCAACCGCCGCATCGGCCACTGCCTCATACGCCACCCGCTCCACAGCTGCCTGCGTGGGATAGAAGCGCCGCAAGAAGGCAAACTTCTCGAGAAAGCGGTGGAAATCCGGCTGCTCGTTCGTTACCGTCGCAAAGGGGCGCAGGTACTCGATGTCGTAACTGGGCAGGTCAATCCCGTGATCCCGGGCAATCTCGGCCAGGGTTTGGATCCGCAGAGAGCCCTCCAGGTGCCGGTGCAGATCCACCTTCGGTAGCGCATGTAGTTGGGCGCGCAGACTAGCCATCGTCTCCGATTGTTCTCCCTCGCTGTGCATGATCATATCTGTTGTCCCGGGCGGGAGTGTTTGTACAGGGGCCACGGTACCATCTACTGGCACTCATCCACTGTGACGCTGGTCTGGTGACCACACCACCGTTCGGCTGAGATTCCGTCGAGTTCGGTTGAGACGCTCACGACGGCGCCAAACAGGGGCATGATACTCAACACTCGATCGTAGGCTCGAATCTCCTGCTTCAGGAACGTGCGCTCCTGGTCGTGAAAGTGAACCAGTTGTTTGAGAGCGACTGGTGTCTCACTCGACTTTTTCCTTTAGGATCCATCCCCAGTGGTACCATACGAGCACGAGATCAAGGGTCACTCCCATGGCCAGGGGAATGTGGAAACTCAGCAGTGCGAACCAGGACTCCAGCAAAATGGGTAATGTAAGTTGGGGCGCGAGGGCCGCAGTGCCCCGCACTACCTGGCTCATCGCTGCCAGGGCGACCAAGCCATTGGCTACCTGAAACCAGCGGTGATGATCCGCCATCTTCGTCACTGCACTCAGTCGCCGGCTTAAATTGGCAAACAGAAAACCCAGATAGACGACAGCCAGCAATCCTGCAGCGCCCAGAGGTGTTGTGATGACGATCATGGTCGCTCTCCAGTCATAAATCCTTGCAAGCGCATACCAAACAGGCTGAGCAGGACACTACCGCTAAATAGCAGCAGGTCGCCGGTGGGCTGTCCAGTGAATTCTACGCTGCACACGAGGTACCAGATCACACCGGCCGTCAGCAGCAGTGCCGGAAGGAGAAGAAAATAACAACCCGTCTTCTGGCCCGATGTCTTCTCATAGAAATACGCGATGCGCCCTAGAAAGACGATCAGTGCACTAATGACAGTCCATGAATAGAGAGTCAGTATGTATTTAATTATCTTCATGAGGCCAGTCTCCACCTTAACGCCGTACAAAGGCTTGCACGAACGAGTCAACCATCCGCCGAGGGCTGCCGCTCATAATTCCTTCTTGTCCCTCGAATGGAGCGCGGACCTCAATGCCACGGGAGGTAATCTCAAACTGACGGATTCCCTTGTCATGATCGCTGCTCCGCATCTTGAGAACCAGGAGTGCCTTGCGGATGGTACTCTCGATCTCAACGTAGCGGAGGAGAACATAGGAGTCAACAAGAAAAGTGAGGGCATCATCCGTTCCTTCGGCCTCACCGAGTAGCGTCGTGCTCTCTCGTGTCAACACGGCCGTCAGCCCCTCACGCTTCAGCGCATTGACGAATCCGTAGACGATGGATCGCAGATGCGCGGGATTTTCGCTGAGACGCTCAAAGTGCGTAAGGCTGTCTACCAGGATCCGCTTGGCACCTATCTCCCGTACCAGCCTCTCGATCCGTCCACCAACCTGTTCCAGGTCCGCCTTGCTGACTTCTGGGCTGGTCATCACCACACGTAGTTTCCCCTCTCGCTCCATCTGGCGGAAGTCCCAGCCAAAACTAGCGGCGTCATTATAGTACTGCTGCGGGAGTTCCTCGAAGGTTAATATAAGACCGGGCTCTCCGCAGGCCACTATGCCGTGGTAAATGAACTGCATCCCTAGCGTCGTCTTGCCCGTGCCTGGTGCTCCCTCGACCAGATTTGCTGTTTGGGATAAGAAGCCGCCCTGCAGCATCTCATCCAGGCCCGGGATGCCGGTATTCATCCGTTCCATGAGCCCCTCCTCATTCGCACTACTTGGCGCACTGCTCGCCTTTGACGCTTTGCATCTACGTAGCCATTTACTGCCGCGTGCCCCGGATGATGTGATAGATCGCCTTGACCCGGAATTGCCGGTCGTCGGAAGCCTTCACGAACTGTTCCAGTAACTCCCTGGCATGAAGGTCTTGGGCCAATGAATAGACGGTCATATCACCCAGTTGGTTTTCCTCCAGCACTCCACCCTGCGCCAGATCGGCCAGCTCGACTCGGATTGTCTCGACACTGCGGCCGGCGTAACGGGCAATGTTATCGGCCGTGTCTGTCGTGTGGGGGTTATCGTGGAAGAAGCGAACCAGATCCCACTTGACGAAGGAGTTGACCTTCGTCTGCAAAAATTTGAGCAATTGAGGGTCCATATCTGCCATCAAGCGACCTGTCAGGTCATTCTCTCCCATAAGTATCCTCCTCCGATGAGCATTGCCCTGTACTTGCTATCGCCTCCGTCGTCGCCGCTTCTGCCCGGATGCTTGAGGCGGCCTGGTCACGGCGACTTGGCCTCGTTGTGCTTCCATATCCTGTCGCATGTGGCAGTGCTTGTACTTCTTGCCGCTGCCACACCAGCAAGGGTCGTTGCGTCCCAATGATGGTTTGGAAGACGAAGGGGAAGGCGAAAGTCTGGATGTGCCCTGGACTGGCCGTGCCCGCCGCACCTCTCCCAGCACGCGAGGATGTAGCGCCTGCAGGCGCTGTCGACTTCTTTCACTGGGCTGAGCGACCAGAGCCTGCGGCACCAGATAGACAGATCGCGCCACCGTCTCCTGAATGCGGGCCAGCAGGGCTTCGTACATCTCGTGTGCTTCCTTACGGTAGGCCACCAATGGGTTCTGTTGCCCGTAGGCTCGCAGCCCAATGCCTTCGCGCAGGGCATCCAGGTCGGTGAGGTGTCGTACCCACAAGCCATCTACCGCCCGCAGCACTAAATGCCGGTCACGGAAGAGGCGGTAGGCACCCACAAACGCTGCCTCGATCTGTGCTTTCACCTCGTCTGGAAGCCGGCGTATGGGTTGGGCGGCCGTATCTTCGTCAAGCTCGTTTCCCAGCCGCTCGACCGCTCGCCGATAGGCCAGGCGCTGTGCTGGGTCGGCACTCCTCGCCAGCGTCACCATCGTCACATTCTCCCTCACTGCCTGCCGGTACACCTGGTGCCCGATGGCGCGGTTGACCTCATCGTACACGCGCTCGGCTGTCTCAGCTAACTGCGCTTCGATCTCGGCGGGCGAAAGTTCCCCCCACTGGGAGTAGTTGAAGTCGCGCGGCAGCGGGAGGAAGGTGCGCAGTTCACTGTAGAGCCCGCGCAAGTCCCAGTTGTCTGGGCCGGGTGTGTGGGCAGCCACAGCGCGGCTGATTTCCTCCTGCACCATGCGCAGCACTTGGTCACGCAGGTCAGGCACGCTGAGTACCTGCCGGCGCTGGGCGTAGATCACCTCGCGCTGCTTATTGACCACGTCGTCGTACTCCAGTACGTGCTTGCGGATGTCGAAGTTGTACCCCTCCACTCGCATCTGCGCCGATTCAATCGTCCTATCGAGCCAGGAGTGCTGGAGTGGCATGTCCTCCTCTACGCCCAACCGGCCCATCAGTCCCCGCACCCGCTCGCCACCAAAACGGCGCATCAATTCATCCTCGAGCGAGATATAGAACCGAGAGGAGCCGGGGTCGCCCTGGCGGCCGGCCCGACCCCGCAACTGGTTGTCAATGCGGCGCGCCTCATGCCGTTCAGTGCCCAGGATGTGCAGGCCGCCCATAGCCACCACACGCTCGTAGCCGGCGGTGCAATCGGTCACTGCCCCGGCGAGCATTTCCACCCACTGCCCCTCCTCCGCCTCCCCCTGCGAGGGGAGGATTTCCGTCACGTCCCGGCCCTGGCGCAGCAACTCCAGCGCGTGGTTCCAGTGCACCTGGGGAACCTGCGTCAGGTCGAAGCCCTTCCTGCGCAGCCGCTCGCGGGCCACTCCCTCCGGGTCGCCGCCCAGTTTGATGTCCACGCCTCGGCCGGCCATGTTGGTGGCAATCGTCACCGCTCTGGGGCGGCCAGCCTGGGCGATGATCACCGCTTCATTCTCGTGATGCTTGGCGTTGAGCACCTGATGGGGTATGCCCCGCCGCTTGAGCATCCGCGAAAGCCGCTCCGAGGTCTCGATCGCGATGGTGCCCACCAGTACCGGCCGGCCTGCTTCGTGCAGCGCCTCGATTTCGTCCACCACGGCCCGGAATTTGGCCCGCTCAGTTCCGTAAATCACATCTGTCAGGTCAAGTCGCTTGAAGTAACGTCGCTCGTTCTCATCGGTAGGCTCGTAAGTGGTCACCATCACGGCTCGACTGAAATCGCCAAGGCCATTGGCGTGCCCGTCTAGCACTCCAGCGAAAGCGATCTCATCAATCTCATCCACATGTCGCTCGTGAGTAACCAGGTCACCGTAGGTTGCGCGGTACTCGACGTTGGTGGGGAGTACCACCACGTCCAGGTTGTAGATCCTCTGGAACTCTTCTTCCTCCGTCTTGGCCGTGCCGGTCATGCCGGCCAGTGTCTCGTACATGCGAAAGTAGTTTTGGAAGGTGATGGTGGCGTAGGTTAGGCTCTCGCGCCGTACCTGCACTCCCTCTTTGGCCTCGATCGCCTGGTGCAGCCCCTCGGAGAAGCGCCGCCCATGCATCAGCCGGCCGGTGAATTGGTCTACGATGATCACCTCGCCGCTGTCGTTGACAATGTAGTCCTTGTCGCGCTTGTAGGTGACGATTGCCCGCAGCGCGTTGTCGAGGTAGGGCAGCATGTGGGCATGTTTGGGGTCATAGATGCTCTCCTCCACCCCGATCTCTGGGAGCATCTGCTCGACGCGTTCTATCCCCTGCTCGGTCAGTGTGACGATCTGTGCCTTCTCATCCAGCACGTAGTCGCCATCCGGCTCCTCCAGTTCGGCGCTCCCGGAACTGCTGGGTCGCAAACGGTGCACGACGTCAGCAAAGCGGCGGTAGAGTTCCGAGGATTCCTCGGCCGGGCCGGAGATGATGAGCGGTGTGCGCGCCTCGTCAATCAGGATGTTGTCTACCTCGTCAATGATGGCATAGTGGAGTTCCTGCTGCACGCACTCGCTCAGGTCGCGCACCATATTGTCACGCAGGTAATCAAAGCCGAACTCGTTGTTGGTGCCGTAAGTGACGTCGGACAGGTAAGCCTCATGTCGGGGGACGGGGTGCAGGTTCAGGAAGCGGTCGTCGGCCGAGGGGTAGCCGGGGTCGAAGAGGAAGGAACCCCGGTTGGGATCAACGGCTGCCGATTGGATCACCCCCACTGATAGGCCCAGCGCGTGATAGATCGGCCCCATCCACTGCACGCCCACCTTAGAGAGGTAGTCGTTGGGCGTGACCAGGTGGGCGCCCTTTCCACCCAGCGCGTTGAGATAGAGCGGTAGCGTGGCGACGAGGGTTTTCCCTTCGCCGGTCTTCATCTCGGCGATCTTCCCCTGATGAAGGACGATGCCGCCAATCATTTGCACGTCGTAGTGGCGCATGCCGATGGTACGCTTGGCCGCCTCGCGCACAGCCGCGAAGGCCTCGACCAGAATATCGTCGAGCGTCTCGCCGTCCGCCAGGCGTTGGCGGAACTCGTCGGTCTTGGCCCGTAGTTGATCATCATCCAGAGCCTCGAGCGCTGGCTCAAGCGCGTTAATGTGCTCGACTACTTTTTGCAGCCGAGCGATCTCGCGTTGGTCGGCGTCGCCAACGACTTTTTTGAACAACCCTCGCAGCATCAACCCGATTTAACCCCTTTTACGCGGTGATGCACTCATTATACTCGCAGGTGGCGCAAATGCAAGCGGCCATTGAGCAGGGAAAATGACCAAATGACCAATGATAGAAGTCTTCGCTCCAGTGCGGACAACCGAGTGGTCCTGGGCTCAACCAGACTTGCCCTAGTGAAGCCTGTTGGGTATAATATGCACCTGAGGTCGGTTGAGAAACACCACGATTTCTTTTTGGAAGACATCTACAAAAAGGAGTATAACGATGAAACTGGATCCAGAAGCACGGTATGCGAGGACCCACGAGTGGGCCCGGTGGGACGGAGACGAGATCGTCTGCGGCATCTCCGACCACGCCCAGGAATCCCTCTCCGACGTGGTCTACGTGGAACTACCGGAGGTGGGAGACATTTTTGGGAAGGAGGACACCTTCGGCGTCGTCGAGTCGGTGAAGGCCGCTTCCGACCTCTATGTGCCGATGGGCGGGGAGATTGCCGCGGTCAACGAGGCCCTGGAAGACACGCCGGAACTGGTCAACCAGGACCCCTACGGTGAGGGCTGGATGATTAGTCTTATCCCGTCCGACCCCTCTGAGTTCGACGCCCTGATGGATGC
>CAYPOY010000007.1:0-36114 GCA_964412395.1 uncultured Anaerolineales bacterium
AGCCTACGCAGCGCAGGAGGGTCAGTGCAATCTCGGCCCCATTCTCGCCCCGCAATACCTCGTACTCCGGCAAGCCCCGGTTCGCCAGCATGATCCCCTGCTCCCCATCACTCACGTCCACGAAGGCCCGCTGCGGATGGGTGGGTACTGGCTGCTCAGCCCAGCCCTCGGTCTCAGCCGGCAGGTCCAGCGGTCGCTCGACAACGTTGAAGTGGCCGTCGGCGCAGGCAGTGTCCACCGTCAGGCCAGTGGGAAAGTGGACGCGGAGGCGATGGTCGCGGGCGCGGGTTTCGACCGTCGTTTCGAAATCCACACGAGACACGCCGGGGGTGAGGGTGACGCAGGTGACGATGGGCAACAGCGCCGTCTCATCGTCGCGGCGGGAGCGATCCCTCAAGGCTAGAGAGACCGGCACCCGATAGTCCAGCGCAACCTCCAGCGTCGCACCCACCTCGTCGGCCGACAGCAGCCGGATGGTGGGCGGCGTGGCAGGGTGATCTACCAGGCGGTCGTGCTCGAGCTGGCAGTAGTTGTACTCATCCCCCCGGTCGCCGCCGTCCACGAAGCGATTGCAGCCCCGGAAGATCTGGCCGGTGGTCTTGTCGGTGATAGTGATGGTACCGTCATCGGTGTTGACCTCGACGCGGCAGAACTCGTTCTCGATGCCAGGTACTGGATGCTGGACACGGGATACTGGCCGTTGTTGGCTCCCTGCTTCCTGCCTCTCGCTTCCTGCTTCCTGCACCCTGCACCCTGCTGCCAGGTTGTAAGTGACATAGCCCATCGGGGGCACGTCTCGGGCGACAAACTGGATATTGCTTCCCTCCTCCTCCAGAACGCGGACGTTGTAGTGCTGTATGGACTCGTCGGTCAGTAATACCTGGGCTCGCCCCAGCATGTCACCCAAGGAGCTATGCTCGCCCCCCCCTGATTGGGAAGCGATGAGATGAACATAGGCGGTGTCCCCCTCGACGGCGAGCTCGGCCCGGCGGAAGGTGAACTGGTCCGAAATCTGACCACCGGTGGACCTGAACTGAGCCACGAGAAGGGCGAAGCCGTCCCGGTCTACCTCCATGCCAGAGAGCTCCCGGCGGCGGCGCTCCATGGTGCGATAGGGCACCGGCCGCCCGGCGTCGTCCAGCAGCAGTTGGTCTGGCTCAGGAGGAGGTTTGACCTTGACGGAAACCAGGTCAGTGCGGGAACTGCTCGCCGGATTGAAGACGATGACGGCGGGAGTGGAGGCATTGATCCGCTGCACAATCGCTTGAAGGGCCCGCTGCGTCACCTCTTCGCCGATCTGCTGGCACCAGTCGAAGCGGGTGACCATCTCACGGTGCACCTGATCCACCGAGCAGCCACAGATAGAGTCGTGGGGGTGGTTTTCGAGGAGGTAGCGCCAGGCACGGTTGATCAGGTTCCTGGTAGATTGGTAGATTGGTGAGCTGGGGTCGCTCGTGTTACCAGTTACCAGTGTGCTGATCGCACCAAACGGTTCTGCCCACTTTTCCAACAGCGTCTCGCAGGCGTGGTTGCGCTGTTTGATCCACATGCGGGTGGAGAGGACACCGGGCAGCAGATGGGCACGCTGTGGGGAGCGAAGTTCGCCAACGACGACGGGTAACCGGGATTCGCGCTCGCCCAGTTCATCGCGCACGGAAGCCAGGTAGCGAGGCAGGGTGGAATGGACGACGTGAGCATCCTCCAGCCGGGCATCGGCCGCCGCGAGCAGCCGGGGGAGGGCGGCACGAGGCCGCATGTGGTCGGTGCCCTGCATAGCCAGGATGTGGGAGGTGGTATTATGGGGAGCCAGGCTGTCGCGCAACTCCGCCAGCCCCTGGACAAAGCTATCATCGTCGTCAGGCAGCCAGGCAGCGTTGGAGTAGGAATCGCGCAGATGGAGCAGGAGCACCTCGCTGCCGTCAGGGGCGCGCCAGCGCAGTTCGGTGGGCTGGTCGCCGACCCCGCGCCACAGGCAGGCCACGTCAATGCCAAAGCCGCGCAGGACCTGGGGCATCTGCCCAATGTGGCCGAATGGATCCGGAAGGTACCCGATCCTCATCCTGGGGCCAAAGCGACGGCATACCCGTTCGCCTATCAGCAGGTTGCGCACCGTTGCCTCTGGGCTGACCAGGAATTCGTCGGGCAGGATATACCAGGGGCCAATGAGCAGCCGCCCCTCCTGGACATAGCGGCGGATTTCCTCCTCCCGTTCGGGCCTGATCTCCAGGTAGTCCTCCAGCACAATCGCCTGCCCGTCGAGCATAAAGTGGCGATGGCTGGGATCGGCGTCCAGCAGCGCCAGGAGTTGATCTATCAGTTCGACCAGGCGAAAACGGAACTGCTGGAAGGTCAGATACCACTCGCGGTCCCAGTGAGTGTGTGAAACGACGTGGATAGTGAACACAGCATCCCTTTCGAAACCAGGTTTTTCCCGTAAGCGAAGCGGCAAAGCCCGGTTTTAAAGATGAACCGCCCGCGTGGTGAGCGTCACTCCAGAAAGGGTAGATCATCGGGGTCGGGCAGTGTGACGGTGGCAGGGCGAGCGGTAACGTGCTCTTCCTCGGCTTCCAGGTAACGTAGCAGGCCAGCCACGTCGCCAGGATCGAAACCGAAGCGTTCCCGGGCAAGCACCTGTCGGTACTCGGCCAGAATACGGTCGTCGAAAGCAGGCATCAGATCGCCCGCATCTCGACCGTTCCTGCCGTGCCTTGCGGATTTCCTCGTTGATGCCATCCAACGTCATCCGGTCGGCACCGGTGGTGGTCGTGGGTCATTGTGGCCCAACGGCGGCGCTTGCACAAATACACAACGCCCGCCGCCCCGCTTCCCCCACCATGACTGGTCTTGGTAAGCGAAAAACGCGGGACCACGGGCTTGTCTTCCAGCGAGCGGCACTCGTTACGCCCACGGTGGGCAGCACTACCGCCTGCGCCCGGGTTGGCGACGTTGCTTTCCAGTTCGGCGGCAGGAGAGCGTCCCTTGTCTTGCATTCCACGGCGTCTCTATGCCGCTGCTTCCTTACTCCCCCCGACAGGTTCGTCGTTCGGGTCGTACTCCTTGCCTGCGCGGTAGCAGAATATGATCCCCTGCGACGTGTTAAAACCCCAGACCCAAACCCACTTTCCCACGTCATTGACGGCGTAAATCAACCGCCACTTGTCTATCCGAATCCGGCGTATTCCACATCCTCAGGCACACCCAGGTCAGTTGTATCAAGGGCTTGACTGTGATGAGGACGCGGGTGTTGAGCTAAATCATCAATGACACGCTTAATCCGTTGCCGAACGTGTCCGGGTAGCCGTTTTCGCTACTTAAGAGCCGTTGGCTCAATTAGTGATTATACCCAACAACGGCTTCTTGCACAAACGACACAATTCTCGCGGACAACGCAAATGTTGGTGGGTAATTCTATAGAACTCCTCACTTGACACCTTCCCCCCGCTGCGTTATCATACCCTCACTATGTTCGAACAACTCAGCCTCTTCGGTCGCTCGGCCCTCTCCGAGCCTTACACCGTCAGCCAACTCACCGGCACCATACGCCGCCTCATCGAGGGTGAGCCCGAACTGAGCGACGTGTGGGTCGAAGGGGAGGTCTCCAACTCTAAGCGCGCTGTCTCGGGCCACTATTACTTTACGCTCAAGGACGCTGGCTCCCAGATCAGTTGTGTGATGTGGCGCAGCGTTGCCAGATTGCAGGACTACCTGCCCACGAGCGGTGACCTGGTGCTGGCCCACGGACATGTGGGCGTCTACGAGGCCAGTGGTCGCTACCAGCTCTACGTGGATCAACTCCAACCCGCTGGCGTGGGCAATCTCTACCAGCGGTTCGAGCGGCTCAAAGCGCGGTTGGAGGCCGAGGGACTGTTCGCGCCAGAGCGGAAGCGGCCGCTGCCCGGCTTCCCGCGCTGCATTGGCATCGTCACCTCCCCGGCCGCTGCCGCGCTGCGCGACATCCTCAACGTGCTGGGCCGCCGCTACCCGTTGGCAGAGGTGCTCCTCGCGCCTACGCAGGTGCAAGGTGACGCAGCCCCTCAGCAGATTGTCGCTGCGCTCGAAGCCCTCAACAATCGCGACGATGTGGACGTAATCATCGTCGCCCGTGGCGGCGGCAGCCTGGAGGACCTGTGGGCCTTCAACGACGAGCGGGTGGCCCGCGCCGTCACCGCTTCCCGCGTCCCGGTCATCTGTGGCGTTGGGCACGAGACCGACTTCAGCCTGGCCGACTTCGCCGCCGACGTGCGTGCGCCCACCCCCTCCGCCGCTGCTGAACTGGTCGCCCCTGACCGCAGGGAACTGCACGCACAGGTGGTTATGTTGTCGGCGGCACTGACGGCGGCGTTGCAGGGGGCCATCGAGGAGCAACGTTGGAAGCTGGCCGAGCAGACGCAGGCGCTGAAGCACCTCTCCCCCGCCGCCCAACTAGCCCAGGCCCGCCAGCGCGTGGACGACCTGCTGGGCCGCACTGAGGCGGCGGTGCGCCATGACCTGACCCTGCGCTATGAAAGGCTAGGGGGGCTGATCGGGCGGCTGGCAGGGGTCAGTCCGCTGGGGACGCTGGAACGTGGGTACGCCATCGTGCGCCACACGGGGGCGGATGGGATGGGAGCTGTCGTGCGCTCGGTGGCCCAGGTCGCGTCGGGGGACGCGCTTGCCATCCGCGTCGCCGATGGCGAGTTTGAGGCGACAGCAGAAGGTTGACTATACTCCAAATTGCTGTATAATTGGAGCACAAGGAGGTGGCCAATAGTATCAGGCATGAGACGGCGAGACAAGGTGCGCGTGCAAGTAGACTTGACCCCGGCGGAAGCAACGTTGCTGCGCCTTCTGGAAAGGCGTCTGTCAGTCCGATCGCGGGCGGACCTGCTTCAGCAGGCTTATGGTACATTCCTTTGGATCGTAGATGAGATGCTCGCTGGCCGGCGCATTGTCAGCGTCGAAACCGAAGCACTGGAGCGGATGGAGAGATTCAAAGAACTGAGCGTGCCGGCGGTGGAGCCACTCCGCTTTGAGCACTATCAGTACTTGATCTCCCGGCCGGAGAAAGGGCGCAAACAGCTCTATCTGAAGGGGCGCAACATAACGGTAGGCCAGTTGGCGTACAAGATGCGCGCCAACCAGATGACCGCTGAACAGGCAGCCAGGGATATGGACCTGCCACTAGAGCAGGTGCTGGAAGCCATGGTCTACTACCAGACCCATCGCCAACTCATCGAGAGTGAGATGGAAGAGGAAAAGCAATTGTCACTATTGCTGGAGGATTCTGGCCGTTGAACATCTTCGCCGAAGGTCTCTGACCGAGGCGTAAAGGGCTCGGTCGGGAGACCTTCGCCCATCAGCCCGAGTAGTTACAATCGAGGAGATGAAATGTCGTACGGATACAACGGCAAAATCCTGCACGTGGACCTGACGACGGAGAAACTGGAGGTCGAGGAGCCCGACGAGACCTTCTACCGCAAGTATATGGGCGGGAGCGCGATGGGGGCCTACTACCTCCTGAAGCACACCCCGCCCGGGGCCGACCCGCTGGGGTTGGAGAACACCCTCAGCCTGATAGTCGGTGTCGTTACCGGCGCGCCGCTCTCCGGGCAATCCCGCGTGGCCGCCACGGCTAAATCTCCCCTCAGCGGCCTCGCCGGCGAATCTACAAGCGGGGGCTTCTGGCCTGCCGAGCTAAAGTTCGCCGGCTTCGATGGCATCGTGATCCACGGCAAGGCCGAGCAGCCGGTCTACCTGTGGGTGCACGACGGGGAGGCTGAACTGCGGGACGCCGCTCACCTCTGGGGTCGCCTCACCGCCGATGTGGAGGATGCTATCCGGGAAGAATTGAGCGATAGGCGCATCCAGGTTCTCCAGTGCGGCCCGGCGGCTGAGAAGGGAGTTCGCTTCGGTGCGTTGATCAGCAACGCCAACCGGGCCAACGGGCGCAGCGGAATGGGCACGGTGATGGCCTCCAGGAACCTCAAAGCGGTCGCCGTGCGGGGGCACAATCGTCCCGAACTGGCCGACTCTGAGGCGTTGAAGGCGTTGGTGAAGTGGGGCGCCGACCATGTGGGTGAGGGGTTTGCCCTGGGAACCGCCTCATCTGTCATCCCCCAGTCCAGGGAGGGAGGCTTGCCCACCCGTAACTGGGCCAGCGGCACCTTTGAGGACGCCGAAGCTATAGACGGGCGACGGATGGCCGAGACCATTCGGAAGGGGCGGGACACCTGCTTCGGCTGCGCGGTGCGCTGCAAGAGCATAGTGGAGGTGACCGAGGGACCATTCCCGGTGGATCCTCGCTACGGCGGCCCGGAGTACGAGACCCTCGCCACGATGGGCTCTTACTGCGGCGTCTCCGACCTGGTGGCGATCGCCCGCGCCAACCAACTATGCAACATGTATGGGATGGACACCATCTCCTGTGGCGCGACTATCGCCTGGGCGATGGACTGCTTTGAGCAGGGCCTGCTCACGTTGGGGGACACCGGCGGGATTGACTTGCGCTTCGGCAACGCCGAGGCATTGGTGCGGGTAGTGGAGGACATCGGGGAGCGGGAGGGCTTCGGGCGTGTGCTGGGAGAGGGCTCAGTCCGCGCAGCCGAGGAACTGGGTGTGGGCAAGGACCTGGTGGTAGCGGTAAAGGGTCGGGAACTTCCTGCCCATATGCCCCAGGTCAAGCAGGGCCTGGCACTCATCTATGCCGTCCACCCTTGTGGCGCCGACCACACGGCCTATGAGCACGACCCTTCCTACGGCGGTTTCCCTGACCGGATGGCGGAACTGGATCTTCTGGACCCGCAGTCGGTGGATGTGCTGAACGCCGAGAAAGTACGCTATGTCCTCTACGCCCAGCGTCTCAACAGTTGTATTGATAGCGTCTGTCTGTGTTGGTTCGTCTTCGGCCCTGCCTGGCAACTGTACGGGCCCAGCCAGGCCGTGGAGGCAGTGCGTGCGGTCACCGGCTGGAATGTGAGCCTGTGGGAATTGATGAAGGTGGGCGAGCGGCAGTTGAACCTGTTGCGGGCCTTCAACGCCCGTGAGGGGATCGGGGCGGAGGCAGACACGGTGCCGCTCAAGTTGCTGATCCCACTGCAAGGTGGGGCGAGCGACGGGGCGGCTGTCGCTGCTGAGGAAGTAGAGACGGCGAAGGCGCTCTACTACCGCATGGCTGGCTGGGATGAGAACGGTTGCCCGACGCAGGCCAAACTGGAGGAACTGGCCCTCGGCTGGGTGGCGGACGAACTGGGGCTGTAAGGGCTTGCCCTGAGCGAAGACGAAAGGATTAAGCACCGAGGCAGGTATGATTGATTGGGTTAGTCTGGCCTTCAGCGGGCTGTGGGTGCTGGGTGCAGCGGTGATCCTGGCTGCCCTCAGCTTTTCCCACTACGAGGCCCAGCGTCGAGGTGAGCGGTTGCGGGCGCGGTTGGCTGCCCCTGGCTTTCAGGCGTGGCTCTCAATTGGCCTGGGTCTCATCAGCTCAGGTATGGCGCTGATTGGGCCGCGTCGGTGGGAGCGCGTGCTGTGGGGCCTGTTGTGTGCCCTGAGCGCCTGGCAACTCTGGGCCGCCTGGCACGAGTGGAGAGCGAGGGACAATTGACCGATGCTCAAACGTGTAGGCACCCGCCTGGGCCTGATCCTGCTGGTAGCCGACCTGGGACTCACTGCGCTGGCGCTGCGCCTGGCCAAAGTGTTGCGGCTGACGCTGCCCTTTGGCGTCTACCTGGATGAACCATTGGCCTTCGGCCCCTGGTTCTATTTGCTGGTGCCTGTCATCTGGGCCCTGGCTTTTCTCGCCCTGCGCGTCTACGATCCAGCCCGTGCCCTGCGTTACCTGGGCGATGCGCAGGCCGTGTGGAGCGCCGTCACATGGGCAACCCTCGTCTTCGCTGGAGTCGCCTACCTCTTCTTCCGTGAGTTCTCCCGACTTCTGTTCATCTACTTTTACCTGCTTGACCTGCTCTTCTTGTTAAGCTGGCGCGCGATCCTGCAATGGCTGCTCCGACTGGGACTGGGGCACAGTCTGGGCGAGCCTCGCCGGGTGCTCATCGTCGGCGTCGGTGCGGTAGGTCAAGAACTCGGCCAGGCCACACGCGCCTATCGCTGGGCAGGTCTGGAGTTGGTGGGCTACGTGGATGACGACGAAGCCAAGCAAGGGAAAACCTACGCTGGCTGCCCAGTGTTGGGGACTCTGGAGAATATCAGGGCCATCGTCCCCCAATACGCTATTGACGAGGTTCTCCTGACCTTGCCGCCGCGCGCACAAGAGCGAGCCAGGCAACTCGTGTTGGCCTTGCAAGAGCTGCCGGTCAGTGTGCGCATCGTGCCCGACGTGTTCGACCTGGTCTTCATCCGGGCCTCTGTGGAGGAATTTGCTGGCATCCCGCTCATCGGCCTGCGCGAGCCGGCCATCGAAGGCCCCGACCGCGTTGTGAAGCGTCTATTCGACCTGATCATGGGTAGCCTGGCGCTGATATTGCTCTCGCCGCTGATGCTGGTGGCCGCACTGGCAGTGCGGATTGATTCGCCCGGCCGGGTCCTCCTACGCCAGCAGCGCATCGGCGAAGGGGGCCGGCCCTTCCAGATGCTCAAATTCCGTACCATGCACGTGGGGGCCGAGACTGAAGAACAACAGTTGGCGCAAGAGACGGGTGAGGGCCCCCCCACCTTCCTCAAGCGGCCCGATGACCCTCGCATCACCCATGCAGGCCGTGTGCTGCGTCGTTTCAGCATTGACGAGTTGCCGCAGCTTTTCAACGTGCTCCAGGGTGATATGAGCCTGGTAGGGCCACGGCCCGAGCTTCCCTGGATGGTCGAAAGGTACAAGCCACAGCACCGCAAGCGCTTCGCTGTTCCCCAGGGTATGACAGGCTGGTGGCAAGTAAACGGCCGCAGCGACCGCGCCGACTATGCGCTGCGCATGGAGGACGACCTATACTACATCCGTAACTGGTCTGTCTGGCTCGACCTGCGCATCCTGTGGATGACCGTGGGCGCAGTGCTGCGCGGTGAGGGGGCGTACTGACTTGGTTCATTGTTCATTGGTTCATTGTTCAGATGGCCTCGGTCAACACTGTTCGCCCACCGAACACACGCTGGTACAATAGCTGGCGGTTCTGGCTGGGTGGGGCGGTGAGCCTGGCCCTCGTAGTCTGGGCTGTCTGGTCGTTGGACTGGCAGCAGGTCTGGCGAGCGCTGGGGGATGCCCGTCCCGGCTGGGTTGCCCTGGCTATAGTGACGGTGCTGCTCACGATTGCAGCGCGTGTGTTGCGCTGGCGAGGGCTGCTATCACCCCAACGCTTCGGCGCAGGTGCGCTGTTGACCACGTTGCTAGCAGGGCAAGTGGTCAATTACGTAGTCCCAGCCCGGCTGGGCGACGTGGTCCGCGCTGTGGCGCTGGGGCAGGAGAGTGGGACGAGCAAGGCGCGCGTGTTGGGCACCGTTGCGCTGGAAAAGCTGTGGGACGTGGCTATGCTGTTGATGTTGGCGGCGGGACTTTCAGTTGGGCTGGTGCTGCCCGGTTGGCTAGTACTCCCCGCACGCCTGCTGGCCGCCGGTTCCGTGATAGGGCTAGCGCTGCTCCTGAGCGCACTGCTGTTTCGAAGCCATTTGTCATTTGTCACTGGTCACTGGTCATTGTCCGTTGGCCATTGGTCATTGTCCATTGGTCATTGTCCATTGTCCATTGGTCATTGGCTATCTGCGCTCCTCGATGGGTTGGAGGGTATCATCCGTCCTCAGGCGCTGTTTTGGGGTCTGTTGGGTTCGATGGTGGTCTGGGGCATAGGTGCGGCGACGAACTACTGCGTACTGTATGCTTTCGACCTGCCCTCGAGCGCCGCTCCGGTGCTGCTGTTGCTGGCAGCATTGCAGGCCGGCGTGGCCGTTCCGTCACTGCCGGGCAGCCTGGGGATATTCGAAGGTATCTGTATCGCTGTGCTGGCGCTGTTCGGGGTCGGGCAGGAGGAGGCGTTGGCAGCCGGGCTGGTGCTCCACGCGGTGGTCTTTGCACCGCCGTTGGTGCTGGGCGGTGCGCTGATGTGGCGCGCTGGCTACGGCCAGGGTAAACAGTCGGACTTTCGAGATTCTGAGACCTCTGGGGGAGGGCTACGCAACGCGCAACACGCAACACGCAACACACAACCTCCAACCTCCAACTTCCAACTTCCAACTTCCAACCTCCAGCCTCCAACTTCCAACCTCCAACCTCCAACTTCCAACCTCCAATCTCCAACCTCTCTCTCCATCGTGATCCCCGTCTACAATGGCGCTGAGACATTGCCGGGGTGCCTACAGGCGCTGTTGGCCCAGACACTCCCCGCCGACCAATGCGAGGTTATCGTGGTGGACGATGGTTCCACTGACAACACGGCTGAGGTGGCACGCGGTTTTGGCGTGCGGGTCATTTCGCAGCCCAACGCTGGCCCGGCAGCAGCGCGGAATCGGGGCGCGGAAGCGGCACAGGGCGACATCCTGCTCTTCACTGACGCCGACTGCATCCCGGCCCCCGATTGGGCCTCGCGTATGGCCGCAGCCTTCACCGGGCCGGGTGGCTCGGCTGAGCTCGCCGAAGTCGTCGTCGGTGCCAAGGGTGTCTACCGCACACGGCAACAAGAGCTGGTGGCGCGCTTTGTGCAAGCCGAGTACGAGGACAGGTACGACCGTATGCGGGTTCTGGAGGCGATTGACTTTGTGGACACGTACTCGGCCGGCTACCGGCGCGACGTCTTCCTGGCGTCCGGCGGCTTTGACACCTCCTTCCCTACCGCGTCGGTGGAGGATCAGGAGTTTTCATTCCGTCTGACGGAGACTGGTCACCGGTTGGTCTTTGTGCCAGATGCACAGGTATTCCACATTCATGACCATACGCTGGGGGAGTACGCCCGTCGCAAGTTCTGGATTGGCTACTGGAAGGTGCGGGTGATGCGCGAGCACCCGGACAAGCTAGTGCGCGACTCTCATACACCGCAGGTGCTCAAGCTACAGATGGGGCTGGCGGCGCTGGGGGCGCTGCTGGCCGTGGGCGGTATCCTGAGTTGGTGGCTACAGTTGGCAGGACTGGTGGCCTGGGCTGCGCTTCTTCTCAGTGGGTTGCCCTTTCTGATCAAGCTCCTGCGACGCGACCCGGCCGTGATGCTGGTAGCGCCGCTATTGCTCTTCGTGCGCGCCTGGGCGTTAGGGCTGGGGTTCCTGGTCGGGCTGCTAACAATGAACAATGGAACAATGAACCGATGAACAATGAACAATGAACCAATGACAGGCCACAAATCCCAAACCCCAAATCTCAAATCTCATTTGTCATTTGTCATTTTATCATTTATTCCCCTGCTGGCTATCTATCTGTTGACACTGGCTCCTACGATTACCTGGGCGCATCACGGGGACGATGGCGGCGACCTGGTGACGGCCGTGGCGCGGGGCAGCATACCGCACCCTCCAGGGTTCCCCGCCTACCTGCTGCTGGGAGGGTTGTTCATCCGTCTGCCGTGGGGAGACCCAGCCTGGCGGCTGAACCTGATGTCGGCGGTGCTGGCGGCCGGGGCGGCGGGGCTGACTGCAGCGGCGATGAGTCTCCTTCCCTGTTCCGGGATCAGTCGGGAGACAGGGGGCAAGAAGCAGGAAGCAGGAAACAGGAGGCAGGCTACAGCCGAATCTGTAATCTGCAATCCGCAATCTGCAATCTGCGCGGGCCTCAGCCTCGGCCTGGCTCCACTCTTCTGGTCACAGGCCCTCATCACCGAGGTGTACGCACCGGCAGCTCTCTTCACCGCGCTGGTAGCGTATTTTGCGCTTCGGGGAGGGCCAGCCTGGGCGCTGGGGTTGACATGGGGTGTAGGGATGGGAGCCCACCCAACCCTCCTGTTCCTGGCTCCCCTGGTGGCCTGGGGAGTCTGGAAGAAACCAGGTTTTTCGGAAAAAACCCGGTTTCTGGTTCAGGCTGGCCTCCTGGCACTCCTGGGCTGGGGGGCGATGTATGGGCCGGCACTCCTGGCGCGGAGCTGTGCGCCCTCTCCGTGGGGAGACGTGAGCACGCTTGCCGGGTGGTGGGCGCTGGTCAGCGGGCGGCTGTACCACGGGTATCTTTTCGGACTGCCACTGGCCTCCTGGCCGCAGCGTCTCCTGGCCTGGGCGGGGCTGCTGGCCCGCCAGTTCACTCCCTTCGGAGCGGCACTGGCTGGGCTGGGCTGGGTGCACCTGTGGCGAGAGCAGCGAGCGTTTGCCGTGGTCTCTGCCCTTGCCTTCGGGGCCTTCAACCTCTACGCCATCGGCTACAATACCGCCGACTCGCTGGTCTACCTGGTCCCGGCGCTGCCGCTGGCAGCCCTCTGGCTGGGGGCAGGGCTGGTGCAGGCGACCAATTGGTTGGGCCGCCAGTTGCGGTGGGGAGCGTGGGCGGTCCTGCTTTTGCCCCTGCTCCAGGCGTTGCTTTTCTGGGGGCAGACGGACCTGAGTGGGGACCAGGCGGCGATGGAGTGGGCGGAGCGGGTGCTGCAGCGGGCACCGTCCCAGGCGGTCATACTCACTGCCCAGGACGGGCACACCTTCACGCTTTGGTACGTTCACGGTGTGCTGGGCGAGCGACCGGATGTGGTGGTAATGGATCAGGACTTGTGGGCACAGAGCCCGTACCGCAAGATGGTGGCTGGAACGCTGGGGCTTGAGGCCATCGAGAGTGGCCTTTCGCCGGAGGAGGCGGCCTACCGGGCGGGACGTCCCATCATAAGAATAAGCAGTGAAGAATGAACAATGACCAGTGAAGAATGACCAATGAACAATGAACAAAGACCAATGAAGGATGAGGAAAACAGGCGCGCCAGGATGAAGTGGGTGGGCCGGGTGCTGGTCCTTCTGGGGGTGGCGCTGTTCGCCATATGGGGCATCCGCCTGGCCCGGACGGGGCTGGCGCTCCGGGAGCACCTGGCCCAGGCACAGGCCCTGGCGGATGCACCGCAGTCTGTCAACCCAGCGGCGGCGTGCGACCTGGTGCGGGAGTTGCAGGGTGACGTAGTAACGTTGCGCCGGGAGGCGGGATTCATGGCCCAGTTGGCCCCGGTCCTGGGGTGGCTGCCAAAGGTCGGTGGGGATCTGCGGGCTGCTCCGCACCTGCTGACCGTGGCCGACGGCCTGACCGAGGCGGGGGCATTGGCGTGTGGCGCGCTGGAGCCGGCGCTGGCTGCTTTCGGGGGAACGGGCGAGGCATCCGATGACCTCTCGCTGGAGCGTGTGGCCCGTCTCCTGGCCGAGGAGAAACCCAACCTGGAACGGGCGCTGGCGGCGGTGGAGCAGGCCCAGGAGGCCTGGGCACAGGTGGACACGGAACGACTTTCCCCCTGGCTGGCGGGGCAAACAGCGTTGTTGGAGCAAGGATTGCCACTGTTGCGGGCCGGCCTGGCGGCGGCAACAATCGCCCCGGACCTTCTGGGTGTGGACGAGCCACGTACCTATCTGGCCCTGGTACTGAACGAGGACGAGCTGCGCCCTGGCGGTGGGTTCATCAGCGGCGTCGGCGAGGTGCGGCTGGAGGCGGGGCAGTTGGTCACCATGACCTTCCGCGACAGTTACGCCGTGGATGACTTCACCCGGCCTTATCCCGATCCTCCTGAGCCGCTGCAACACTACATGGGGATTGACCTGTGGGTCTTCCGCGATAGCAACTGGTCACCCGACTTTCCCACAGCGGCCCGGCAGGCCATCTCTCTCTACCGTCCTGGTTATCCCGTCTCGGTGGACGGCGTGATCGCGCTGGATCAGCGGGCCGCGCAGGAGGTGGTGGGTGCCCTCGGGCCACTGGCCGTGGAAGGGGCAGATGAGCCGGTGACCGGCGACACGATCATCGCCTACATCCGCCACGCCTGGGCCCCGGAGGATGGGGATACAACCGGTGGATGGTGGGGGCAGCGCAAGTCATTTATGGGCCTGATAGCGGAGGCGGCCTGGGCACAGGTGCAAAGTGGGCAGGTGGATTGGGTCACTCTCGCCCGGACGCTTCTGCGCCTCCTGGAGGAAAAGCACTTGCTCATCTACCTGGAGCACCCAGGCGCAGCGGCACTGTTGGCCGAGCAGGGCTGGGATGGGGCACTGCAGCCCAGGCCTGTCCTGAGCGAAGCCGAAGGAGCCTGCCCTGAGCTTGCCGAAGGGCCAGGGGACTTCCTGATGGTATTGGACGCCAACATGGGGTATAACAAAGTCAACGCGCGGATGCAGGAGGCAATCACCTACCAGGTGGACCCGCGGCAATCACCCCCTCAAGCGGTACTCACGCTGGTCTATACCCACACCAGCACCGTGGACTGTCCTTGCCATCCGGAAGCCCGGTACGGATCGACCTACGAGCAGATGATGGATCGCTGCTACTGGTACTACCTGCAGATCTACGTCCCGCAGGGAAGCCATTTGCTGGACGCCACCCGTATCCCCGTGCCTGGCGAGGCGCTTTTATCCGGGGAGGAGGAAGCGGGCGAAGTCACCGTCCGTGCGGCCGATGAAGGGCCATGGCTAACGCTTGCGGTGCTGGGGCTGCTCCCAACCTCGGCGACCCAGACGCGCCTCTTTACCTGGACTCTTCCGGCAGATGTGGTACAATGGCAGGGAGATGAGGGGTGGTACTCCCTGCGAGTGCAAAAACAGCCAGGCACTGCCGGTCACCCGCTGACCGTGCGGGTCCGGCTGCCGGGGGAGAGCGTGCTGCTGGACGCAACGCCGAAGCCAGCAGCAGTGAAGGAAGGATGGGTGATTTATCGGGCGGTGTTGGATCGAGATCGGAAGTTCAGACTTCATTTCAGGAGGCGACCTTGAGTAAGATGAGCAAAATGGGCAGAAGGGGGTACGGACTCTGGATCATTCTCGTGGGGATGTTGATCGCGGCTATGGCCACCAGTCCCAACCTGTGGGCCGCGCCGGGGCAGAGTCCAGAGCGGCAGACGGTGCCGACGCGGACGCCGGTGCCGCCGACGAACCCGCCGCCGACGGACCTACCACCGATACAACCACCACCAACCAGCCCACCGCCGACGCAACCACCGCCAACCAGCCCGCCACCGACGCAACCACCGCCAACCAGCCCGCCACCGACGACTCAAGTTACACCTACTCCTACCCCCACGGTAGAGGTTGTCCCAGCGGCACCGTCGGCGAGTCCTACCGTCCAGGCGACAGTGTCCCCAACCACCGCTGCTACAGGGGCCCCTACGACGCCGTCAGCAAGTCCCACCATCCAGGCGACGGCAACCTCGACCACCGCCACCACAGAGACCCCGGAGACGGCCGCAGAGGAGCCTGAGCTAACATCTGTTCCGACCGGGGCATCCCCTTCGCCCTCTCCCACCACTACGGCGGGGGCTGGGTCATCGGGCAGTGTGAGCGAGGGACCCCCTGCCGTCTGCGGGGGAGCGGGGCTGGCGATGGTCGGCCTGGTCTTGCTGGCAGTGTGGATGCGTCGTGCGTAAGAGAGGATGGCTGCCTTGGGTCGGCCTGCTCCTGGTCGGCGCGGGAGCTCTGCTCATCCTGCTCGCCTGGCCCGGCGCAGAGCGATCCCCTACGGAGGAGAAACCTGCGAACACTCCTGCCAGCCCAACCCCGGAACCGATCATCCCGACGCGCACACTGACCAAAAGGGCGACAACGCCCACTCCCGTCGTCGAGGCGGCGCCCACTAAGACCGCGACGGCGACCCCTGTCGTTGTGATAACACCCACTGAGACTGCGACGGTGACCCCCGTCGTTGTAGTGACACCCACACAGCCTGTTACGGCAGCGTCTCCCACCGCCACTGCCACTGAGACCCCCCAGGTCACGCCAAGCGGGCCGGAAGGTGGTAGCGCACTGTGGCTGGAGCGGCCACGCTGGGGAATTGGGGTGGCGAACGGGCCGATCTCGCGATATGACGTTGGGCCGTTGCGCCTGGGGTGGTACCTGGATTGGAGAGCACAGTCCGCCCCACCACGGCCGGGGGGCGCCGCGTACGTCCAGGTGATCCGGCTGAGGGGAGGAGTGTTGCAGCCCGATGCAGGGGGTATTGCTGCCATCGCGCAGGCCAACCCAGGTTCGCTCTGGCTGGTGGGCAACGAGCCGGACGTGAAGTGGCAGGACAATGTAGACGCCACGACTTACGCTCGACTGTACCACGATGCTTACGCCGCTGTCAAGACCGCAGACCCGACGGCGCAGGTAGCCATCGGTGGGGTCGCTCAGCCCACGCCACTGCGACTGCGGTACCTGGAGGCGGTGCTGGGGGCCTACCGGGGGCAGTTCGGCGCGGAGGTGCCGGTGGATGCCTGGAACGTGCACAACTTCATCCTGCGGGAAGAGCGAGGATCGTGGGGCGTGGACATCCCGCCGGGGATGCCCGACGGCCAGGGGACACTCTACGAGGTTGATGATGGCGGCAGCCTGGAGATCTTCCGGCAGCAGATCGTAGGCTTCCGCCGGTGGATGGCCCAACACGGCTACCAGGACCGCCCTCTTATCGTCTCCGAGTACGGCATCTTGATGCCGGCGGACTATGGCTTCCCACCGGAGCGGGTGGCGGCCTTTCTGACCGGCACGTTTGATATCTTCCTGACCGCCGCCGACCCGGCGCTGGGCTATCCGGCGGACGGCCACCGGCTGGTGCAGTTGTGGTGCTGGTACAGTCTGGATGCCTCCGCCGACTACTATCCTACGGGCAACCTCTTCGATCCCCAGACGGGGAAGATGACGGTGGTGGGGGGGGAATGGACGAGATATGTCAGTGCGCCCTGATGAATGGTGCATTATTGCCGCAGTGCGGATCCAGGACCGGCTCGGCATCCTTTGGCAAAAAGACGGCCGACGACGCCTGCCGTTTTTGATGGGTTGAGTCTTGATGAGAGTGGCGGAAGCAGCGATCCACTTTGATAGTGTGTCGAAGAGATTTATCCTCCAACGAGAACAGACGCGCTCGTTCCAGGACGTGGTGCTTAACCTGCTGCACAGGAGGGTGAACGGGCGGCGCGAGGAATTCTGGGCCCTCCGGGACGTCAGTTTCGAGGTCGCGCCGGGGGAGACGGTAGGACTCATAGGGCCTAATGGCGCGGGGAAGAGCACGGTGCTTAAACTCATCACCCGCATCTTCGAGCCCACCTCCGGCCAGGTCGAGGTGCGCGGGAAAATAGGGGCACTGTTGGAATTAGGCGCTGGCTTTCATCCCGACCTGACCGGCCGGGAGAATATCTACCTGAATGGCTCCATCCTGGGGCTGAGCCGAGCCCAGGTCCGGCGGAAACTGGATGAGATCGTCGCTTTCGCGGAACTCGAAAGTTTCATTGATGTCCCGGTAAAACACTATTCGTCGGGGATGTACGTGCGGCTGGGGTTCTCCGTGGCGGTGCACACCGACCCGGAGATCCTGTTGGTGGACGAGGTGCTGGCGGTAGGGGACCAGAACTTCCAGCACAAGTGTCTCGATCGCATCCTGGAGATGCAGCAACAGGGCATCACGATATGCTTCGTGTCGCATGACCTGAGCGGAGTTCGCCAGTTGTGTTCTCATGTCATCTGGCTCGACGATGGCATGGTTCAGGCTGCAGGTGACGTTGATGACACCATTTCAGCATATCTGCGTCATGCAGCGGCTGAGGAAGATGCTCGTAGTGCGGCAGCAACGTCCAAGGACAGGCGGCGGTGGGGAATTGGGGATGTGGAGGTCGTGTCTGTCTCTTTCCTTGATGCAGCAGGAAAGGAACGTCAAGTATTTCGGGTGGGGGAGCCGTGGATGGTGCGGTTGCACTATCGAGCCCGCAGGCGGATCGAGAGACCAATCTTCGGGTTAGCCATCCACCGGAATGACGGTGTGCACGTGTGTGGCCCCAACACTCGCTTCGTCGGCCTGGACATTCCTTTCATCGAGGGCGAAGGGGATGTCTTGTACCGCGTGGATCACCTCCCGCTGATGGAAGGCACGTATCTTGTGTCAGTGTCGGCCCACAACTGGGCCGACACGGTGATGTACGATTACCACGATCGCCTTTACACCTTCAAGGTGCGCCAGGTGGGTAAAGGTGAACGATACGGGGTGGTGAGCCTGGAGGGAGAGTGGGAGTGGAACAACGGGGGTATGCGATGAGCGAGCAAATCTCCGTGTTGATCATCAGCCACGATATCGTGGGCCCACAGATGGCCGGGCCGGGTATCCGGTACGGAGAACTGGCCCGCGTGCTGAGCCGTCACTTCAGGGTCACACTGGCCGTTCCTGGGGAGACTCATCTGCCTACAGCCGATGCCCGTCTGTGGCCCTATGACCCTGGCCGGTGGGACTCTTTGGCTCCAGCGGTGGAACAAGCGGAGGCCATCTTGTTGTGTGGGGATGTGTTGGCCTGGTTCCCGATGTTGCAAGAGGCTGGGATCCCTCTGATCGTGGATGGCTACGATCCGCACCCGCTGGAGACGCTGGAGCTATTCGCCAGGGCACCCGAGCAAGAGCAAAGACATCAAGAGCGGGAGCGTATCTTGCAGATGCAGTGCCGGGCCGGTGATTTTTTTATTTGCGCCAGCGAACGGCAGCGGGATTGGTGGTTAGGATTGCTGGAGGCGGCCGGGCGGATCAACGTCCACACTTACGGTGAAGACCCATCGCTGCGGCGGCTGGTGGACGTTGTGCCGTTTGGCCTGCCTTCATCGCCACCGCATCACACAAGGCATGTGCTCAAGGGGGTATGGCCAGGCATCGGGCCGGAGGACAAGATAGTGCTGTGGGGCGGGGGACTGTGGCAGTGGCTCGATCCCCTCACGGCTATCCGGGCGATGGCACGGATTCAGGAGCAGCGGGACGATGTAAGACTGGTCTTCCCCGGCACCCGCCATCCCAACACGGCGGCCGTCCCTGACATGCCGATGCATCAAGCCGCTGTCCGGCTGGTTGAAGAACTGAGACTCCTGAACCGATGCGTATTGTTTGGCGACTGGGTGCCCTACGAGGAGTGGCCCAATTACCTGACGGAGTCGGACGTGGGTCTTTCGTTACACTTTGACACCCTCGAGGCCCACCTGGCTTTCCGCAGCCGGGTGTTGGACTACATCTGGGCCGGGCTGCCGGTGGTGGTCAGCAGAGGAGATGCGACTAGCGAGATAGTGAGGGCCTACGGGTTGGGCATGGTGGTGGATTATGAGAGTATAGACAGTGTTGCTGAGGCCGTCTTGACCCTGTTGGATGAGTCACGCAGCGCAAGACAGGAGCACTTTGCGGTGGCGCAGGCCGAACGGACCTGGGAACAGGCAGCGCAACCCCTGATTGAGTTTTGTCACGCTCCCCGTTATGCTGCTGACCGGCGCTCGGACATCGGGTACTTGAGAGAAAATGTAATGCCAGAACCAAATCCAGCAACTTTCGATCCAGAAGAACTATGCCAGCAAGTTGAGGCCTTGGAATGGTACCACACGATAGATCTGGGGAATGGGATCATTACGCCGGGTGTTTATGATCATCGCCCGTATCTCCATTACTATGGTATACCAGAAGACTTGACAGGTAAAACGGCTCTTGATATCGGCGCGGCCAGTGGTTTTTTTGCCTTTGAAATGGAACGACGTGGCGCGAAGGTGACTGCAATTGACCTGCCGGTCTGGTTTAACCACGACTTTGGCCCACGTTATCAACCTGACAAAACACCTGAGGAGGGCTTACGGTACTTGCGAGACCCAATTATGCTGGCCAAACGAGCCTTGGGTTCACAGATTGAGAAAGTTGAAATGACAATCTATGATGTCTCGCCAGAGACAATTGGTACGTTTGACCTGGTTTTCTGTGGTAGTTTGCTGCTCCATTTGACTGATCCGATACGGGCTTTATGGCAACTTCGGCAGGTGACCCGTGAGCAGGCAATCATTGCTACCGCCATCTGCCTGGACTCCAAAGGTGACCCCGTGGCACTCTTTGTCGGCCACCACCGAGGCGACGCATGGTGGCTTCCCAATCGCGCTTGCCTCGAGGCCATGATGCAGAGTGCAGGGTTTGCTGGCTGGGAGTGGATTTCCGAATTTCGGTTGGACTATGCGGACGGCCAGCCAGGCCCCCACCACGGAGTGATCCGGGCATGGAACACGTCAGAGAAGCCCAGCCTGCCGAAAGCAATGCAGGCTCCTGTTGTGAGCACGCGGGCGAGCGATACTCCGGCTGAACTGAGTCAAGCGCTGGCCGAGCGCGATACGGAGATCGCCCGCTTGAAGGAACTGGTGGCGGGCTACGAGCGGGGCGGTTTCATCCGGTTGATGAAGTGGTTGCGCAATCTGCGCTGGGGGGGATACGTATGAAAGCCTCGGTGATCGTGCTATCCTGGAACGGGATGGACTACCTGGAGGATTGCCTGGACGCCGTGCTCTCCCAGGACTATCCTGACTTGGAGGTCATCGTCGCGGACAACGGTTCCACCGATGGTTCGACGGACTTTGTGGCGGAGCATTACCCCCAGGTGCGATTGATCCGCAACGAGTGCAACCTGGGCTTTGCAGCGGGCAACAACGTTGGCCTTCGGGCGGCGACAGGAGATGTGCTGGTGTTGCTTAACCAGGACACAGTGGTCCGGCCGGGATGGCTGGAGGCGCTGGTGGAAGCCCTGTCTACTGACCCCGACATCGGCATCGTCGGCGGCAAGGCGCTGTACCCCGATGGCACCATTCAGCACGCCGGGGGATATGTGAATGAACGAGGCGGGGGCAGCCATTATGGGTACCGGCAGGAGGATGTGGGGCAGTTTGACCAGATGCGGGACGTGGATTATGTGACGGGCGCTGCCCTGGCCATCACCCGGCAGGCGCTTCAGGCCATCGGCGGGTTGGATGAGGGATTCAAGCCGGCCTACTTCGAGGATGTGGACTGGTGCTATCGAGCGCGGAGGGCCGGTTTCCGGGTCGTATATGTCCCCCAGGCTGTGCTGATCCACAAAGAAACCAGTATACTCGCCGACATGAGCCACGAGGGACTGTATTTCTTTCATCGTAACCGGCTGCGTTTCGTACTCAAGCACTGGTCCCTCAATCGGCTGGTGGATGAGTTCGTGCAGGCCGAACGGGCATGGCTGGAGGACCTGGGCGAGGGAGGCGAGCGGCTGGTCGCAGCCCTGCACCACGCTTATCTGTACAATTTGCTTCACCTGGCCGACGTGGTAGCCTGGCGGCGGGAGTTGCTGGATGTCTCGTTGAATGAGACCGACGTTCTGGCGGGTGTGTTGTTGACCCTGCGGACGGCGGTCCCCCTGAGACCGGCCCGGATAGGCACGAAGCCAACGGCGACGTCTGAGGAATCTGCCGTGGCGCCCGTGCAGGAGCAGGTTCAGGCAGAGATTCTGAGAGAACTCCACCAACGCTGGGCCATTCAGGAGCAGCCATTTCGCTCCAACGTCCCTATTTTCGGGCCGCTGATCGCCGCTTTTCGCCGCCAGTGGAACCGGGTCTCCACGGAGTGGTACGTACGGCCGATGGTCCAACAGCAGAGCGGGATCAATGCCTCGGTGGTAACGATGCTGGACCACCTGGTCCGCCGGTTGAATCAGCAGGAGTACAACCGGCGACGGTTGGGCGAGGTGTTGGCCGAGTACATCGACGAGAATGGGCGGGAGATTGCCGAATTGGCTCAGGAGATTCGGCGGTTGAATGCTCTGCTAGAGAGAACAAACGAGTAACGTGAGAGCAAGAGCGGAAATATGCGCGTTCTGTTCCTGATGAACACCTTCCCGCCCGGACATACCGGCGGTGCCGAGGTCTCGGCCTATCACACCTGCCGGGGGTTAATCCGGCAGGGAGTAGCCTGTTCAGCACTGGTTGTCAACAACAACCGTAAGCTCAGCCCCCTTGACGAATGGTACGAACTCGATGGTATCCCAGTCCACCGGATACAGTTCTACACCCCTCGGCGGAGGGCATGGCAGGACGTGTTCGACTGGAGGGTGTACCGGACGGTCCTGGCAGAGTTGCGCTGGCTGAGGCCGGACCTGGTGCACGTCCACAATGTCTCAGGAGCGACCTTGGCTCCTTACGTAGCTTGTCGTGTCGCTGGTGTGCCAGTGGTGAACACGCTGCACGATCTGTGGCTTCTGTGTCCTAACAACATGCTGTATCGGCGCGATGGCTCGTTCTGCGATCCGGCACAGAACCCAAGGGGATGCCGGGATTGCTACCGCCGTTATGACTTCTGGGGTGACATTCCCTATCGTCGGGCTGTCTTCGCCGCTTTGACGTCTAACGTCAAGATTTTCATCTCCCCAAGCCAGGCGTTGATTGACCGGCACGTGGAGGCTGGTTACGCACAGCACCGTTTCCGCATGGGCCGTCTCGGATTTGAGGAGCGTGCATCTGAGGAGTCAGGCCACCCTGACGTCAGTGCGATAACCGATACGGCCTATCAGTACCGGACCGTCATTTTTGCTGGGGGCGGTGTGGAGATAAAGGGAACCTATGTCCTGATCCAGGCCCTTTCAATGATGTTGCGTCACATCGAACGTCTGAGGGTCGTGGTGGCTGGCGTCGGGGAAGAGCGGTTCCTGGTCCAGTTCCACCAGTACGCGCCGGCTGTGCACGTGTTGGGATGGGTACCCTTTGGAGAAATGCGTGCCCTGTTTGCGGCAGCCGACCTGACCATCATCCCTTCAGTCTGGCACGAGAACTCGCCCGTGGTTATCTACGAGAACTTCCACGTTGGCACTCCTGTCGTGGGTTCGGCCTTTGGCGGTATCCCGGAGTTGATCCGCGAGGGGGAGACCGGCTACCTTTTCCCGGTGGGTGATGCCGCTGCTTTGGCAGAGAGGGTCATCCTGCACTTTGCCCGCCCAGCCTACGAACGGCGTCGCATGCGGCAACGCTGCATCGAGGAGGTACGGACGCACCTGACGCTGGAAAAGCACATCGAGGGCATCTTGCAGGTTTATCGGGAGGCGTTGGGCAACTGATGCATCTGCTGCACGTTACCCACCAGTACCGCCCAGCCATCGGCGGTGCAGAGCGGTACATCACCGATCTGTCCTGGTCGCACCCCGTCAGGTCGTTCCGCTGATTCATCACCCGACCCGCCTGGCCGATGATCCGGAGATAGCACAGGCGTATCTTTTCAATAAATTGGGGTAGGGGCAGGTCTTGTACCTGCCCAAGAGGGCGGCCACGAGGGTTCGCCCCTACATATTGAGACGATGCGCACAGGCGTGTCTTTTCAATAAATCGGGGTAGGGGCCGGTCTTGTACCTGCCCAAGAGGGCGGGCCAAACTGGAGAGGTGCTATACCGTTGAACGCATCACGGATATTGTGGAAGGGACCTGCGCTCGCGTGATACGGCGGCACCGCACTCTTTCATAAGGAGCCTTGAGATGCGCGTTAGTCTGATCAACCTGAACCTGGTGGCTCAGGACGCCATCGGGCAGTGTATGTTAAACCAGGTCCGTTTCTTCCGGCGACGGGGCGATGACGTGCAGGTCTACGTAATGTACCCACCTCAAGGCACGCCGGAGGATGTCGCGGCATTGACCCACGTGGTCAGTCTGGCCGATCTGGTCGCCCGCCGTGATAAGCATTTTGTTTGCTCTGATCTATACGTCTATCACTATCCCGGGCGTCATCCGTTGATGGAGAGCATCAAAGGGATAGACCAGGGTGCAGTGATCTTCTACTACCACAACGTCACACCGCCCGAACTATGGGGCACTGAGGTAAAGCGCGACATGCTGCGTAAGGGACAGGAGGGGGTCAGCGAACTGGCTCCCTCCGCCGACCTGATCGTCACCCCCAGTCCCTTCAATGCGGATCAGTTAGCCGAGGAACACGCCTGCGAACGGGACCGCATCCGGGTGCTGCCCCTGGCCGTGGCCCTGGATCAATTCAGCCTTGGTCCACCGGACCTGGCGCTGATCCGGCAGTATGCTCTGGAGGGGCGACGGGTGATCCTCTTTGTCGGGCGGATGGCCGGTAACAAGCGGATTGATCTGCTGGTAGAGGCGCTGCAGACGGTGCAACAGAAGGTACCCAACGGGGTGCTGATGCTGGTCGGCGATGATGGGAGCAACCTGGCCATCCAAAAGACCGCCGCTCACGCCCGGACTCGTGCTGCCGAACTGGGCGTAGCCGATGATGTGATTTTCACCGGCAGGGTGGACGATCTACCTCCTTATTACCGTCTGGCAGGCGTCTACGCCACGGCCAGCCTGCACGAAGGGTTCGGTGTGCCGCTCATCGAGGCGATGGCGTCCGGCGTACCGGTCGTGGCCAGCCGGGCCACGGCCCATCCCTGGGTGATCGGCGAGGCCGGGCTGCTGGCTGAACCGGGCGCTGTGGCCGACCTGGCCGGCAAGATCGTGCGCGTGTTGACCGACGATGACCTGTGTGGCGAACTGGTGCGCCGCGGATTGTCGCGGGCCCGGGGGTTCTCGCTGGAGCACTACGAGGCCGGGTGGGCTCGCGTCGTCGCCGAGGCCACAGCCTGGCTGCCCGACCAGCCCTATCCGCGCCCCCGTTCGCTCTCGGCACAACCTGTGGCCCCGGCCTCCAAAGCCGAAGGGGGGAAATGGGCACCGACGGTCCAAGAAGTGCTCCTTAGCGGTGAACTGGGGCGGCTGGATGCGAGCGCCGACGTGATGATGCGCGACTACGTCGTGCGTTCCAAACTGCCGGTGGTGGGGCCGCTAATTGCCTGGATCCGGCGTAACCTGACCTCTCACCTGCGTGAGCCTTACGTGGACCCGATGTTCGAGCGGCAGGTGGCGTTCAACCGGCAGGTGGCTCAGATGATGTGGCAGGTCGTGGAGCGCATATCGGCGCACATCGAGGCCTCGGAGAGCACGTTGCAAGAGTCAACGCAGAGACATCAAGAACTCGAAGACCGCCTGGGCCGGACTGAGGCCTGGTTGGGTCTGGTGTCGGCCCAGGTGTCTTTACTGGAAACAGATCATCCGGCTTCTGCGGACCCTGCTCAGTTGGCCAAACTCCGCCAGCGGATTGAGGAACTGCGCCAGAGGATGACGGTGGAGGAAAAGTCAGAGTGATCGTCCGGCGTCCAGGTGGCAGGTGACGTTCAATCGGTGAAGTGATTGAGACAGAACCAGACCTCCTACGGTGGCACCGGCTAGAGATCGCAAGCGGATGGGCACACATATTGCCTGACTGCAAGTAGGAATTGAGCAGCTTCGCGAGAGGGGGTGGGTCACGCATTCTATGGGAAGACTGAGAGAAGCCGAAGTCACCCCACATAACCAGCGTGTTGCCTGGGTCGCTCGTGGACTGCTGGTGGCCCTGTGGCTG
This sequence comes from uncultured Anaerolineales bacterium, assembly GCA_964412395.1. Classification (GTDB taxonomy): domain Bacteria; phylum Chloroflexota; class Anaerolineae; order B4-G1; family B4-G1; genus CAYPOY01. The sequence continues at coordinate 25,211 of CAYPOY010000007.1, forward strand.
GGCCACGTTGTGGTCAATTTCTTTTGGCTGAAGGTGGACACACGGCCTCCTTTCTGGGACACAGCCGGCCACACCATAGCGGCATTGCGTGTTGCCAGGTTGCCATTTGTGACAGATTTCCCCGCTGCAATCCAGGGTCTGCTCACTGCGGGCTGGTATCCCCCGCTGGTGTACCTGGTTTCCGCACCGCTAGCACTCCTGTTTTGGCCCACGACCGATGTGCTCCTTGGTGTCAATGCGCTTTTCCTTGGGATTCTGATCCTCTCGACCTATGGCATTGCGTGTGTTTTCGGAGGGCAAGAAACCGGGCTGTTGGCTGCTTTCATCGTCTCCATGTACCCGATCATCTATGGCCTGGCGCGCCACTACCTGCTCGATGTCCCACTGGTAGCGATGGTGACGCTGGCGGTCTGGCTGTTGGTCCGCACCGAGGACTTTGGGCGACGTGGCGCGGCCATCGCGTGCGGACTGTCGCTAGGGCTCGGAATGTTGACCAAGTGGACACTCGCGGTCTTCGTCGGTGGCTCATTTCTGATGGCGGCCGTCCGCGCCCTGAGGGTGCGCTCCAGGCGCAGACTGCTCAACCTGGGTCTGGCACTGGTCGTGGGCACGGTGGTGGCTGCGCCGTGGTACTTGTACAACCTTCCCTCCTTGCTCAACTTTCTGCGCCTGGTGGGCACCTACGGGCGTGCAGAGGGCGATCCTGCCGTCGGCTTCCAACAGTTGTGGTCATTTTATCTGCGGGCCTTCGTCAACGATCAAGTTCTGCTACCGTTTGCCCTTTTCTTCGTGGCGGGCTTGATCTTGTTGCTGACGATGCGCAAGTTTCGGTACAGGACCGCGTTGCTCCTGTGCTGGATTGTTGTACCCTATCTGGCCTTTTCCAACTTCGGCAACAAGGATATTCGCTTTACCATACCTTACTTGCCAGCGGTGGCAACGATCACTGCACTGGGGCTAGTCCGGCTCCGTCCGCAAGGGCTTAAGATTGGCCTGATAACACTGCTGGCGCTGTACGCTGTTTTCCAGTTTGTAGGGCTAAGCTGGGGGTTAAGTAGCCGACTGCCTGTTGGCCTGCTGCCTCCCTGGATCTCAGTGCGGATCGGATCATCTCGTCTGCACCTGTACGCCGAGGGAGTCCACATCGCATCACCACCACGGGCCGAGGATTGGCAGGCGCAGGCCATGCTCTGCGATATGATGAGTTCCGGCGAAGTGACTGCGGACGCCGAACCGCTGATGCTCACAGTGTTACCTGACGCGCCCTGCTTTGAGCCAAACGTGTTTGCCTATTACGCGATGATCAAACGCCTGCCCATTCACGTGCAACGTGTCACGGGCGTCTTTCGGGTGGACGATGCGCGAGCACGGGTTTTAGCCAGCGATTATGTCGTTGCCAAGACCGGTGACCAGGGGCCAGCATGGTCAGTCCAAGGCGCTGGCCTGTTCACCGAAGAACTGCATGATCCATCCAGCGAACTGGGCCGTCAGTTTGAGTTGATCGGAGAGTACAATCTGCCGGATGGTTCGGTCGCAGAACTATATCGCCACACGCCGTAGGGGGTCAGGGGGTGTACGCCCCCCGGTTGCACCGCGGCGCAAGCCGGCATGCGCCAGATGGGGTTGAAGGGTTCAGGGAAAAGTGAAGGCTTAACTGATACTGCAGCGAGTTTCGGAGATTCGTGGCACGTTGGGGTTTTTGAGTGGTGAAAGCGAGGGAGCGTGGTGAAGACCAAACGTTTACTGGCTGCACTGGGTTTGGGCGTCATCGCGACTCTGGCCTTGCTGTGGCTGCTAGGTGGCGGGCTACCCACCGCCTATGCTAGCGGCTCTGACGGCACGGCGCTTGACGCTGGTGTGAACGCCAGCGTGACCACCGACATGGACGGCGAACTTCGCCCTGCTGGCACGGGCTACGACATCGGAGCGGACGAACACTCCCTGTCCTCTTTGTCGCCTGTCTCTGTAGAGGAGCGACTGCTGCTGGCCTTCTACTACCCCTGGTATGACCTGAACTTCTGGTCCAGCACATTCTTGCTCGACACCCCTCTCTTTCCCTACGATTCTGGCGATCCGGTTGCCATCGCCCGCCACATAACCTGGACCCAGGATGCGGGGCTCGACGGCTTTATCGTCTCCTGGGCGGGCTGGGAATATTCTACCTATGATAACATCTTATCTCAAGTCCTGGACGCAATGACCGGCGCCGATCTGCGCGCGACAATATACTTTGAGACGCTGTCTCCATATTTTGATTCGCCCGCCAGGATTATCAGCGAGATCGAATATGTGCTGGACACCCACAGCGACCACCCCAGCTTCCTCACGCGCGATGGCCGCCCGGTGATCTTCTTGTACGCTGTGGACGGCGTGGCCAAGGGCGATGCCGCTACACCCTACAAAGCCTGGCAGACGATTGTGAATGAGCTCCACACCGACGGTTACGACCCTTTTTTTATTGCTGATACCCTCGATCCCACCTACCTGAACATCTTTGACGGCCTGCACACCTATTTTGCGCTGCAAGACGTGTCCGTCTACAAGACCACCTCCTGCCAGGTCCACCAGGTTGGCAAGCTATGGGCAGCCAACATTTACCCTGGATTCGACGACCGGTTGCTGTGGTGGCGGGACCCCTATCACATATATATCCCGCGCAACGACGGCCAGGTCTACTCAGACACGTTCGCCGCCGCCCTCCAGTCGGATCCGGATTGGATCGTGGTGACCAGCTTTAACGAGTGGTATGAAAACACGCACATCGAGCCTGGCGTCTTGTACGGCTATGATTACCTGTCGCAGACAGCGCGCCTGGCAACCCGGTTTCACGCCTGGCACGTGCTCCCCACAGTCTACGTAGACGCGGCCTACGTCGGGCCGGAAGATGGCTCGCCCACCTATCCTTACAACACTTTGAACGAAGCGGTGATAGCTGCCAGCAATGGGGCCACCCTGCGCGTGGCCGGCGGCGTCTATACCGGGCCGATCACCTTGACCCGGAGCATCACGCTGGAAGGCGGCTACGAGCCGGTCGGCTGGACGCGCGATCCGGTCGCCAACCCAACCATCATCCGGGGTAACGGCAGCGGTCCGGCCGTGAGAACATGCCCTGGCCCTTGTTCGTCCTCTCCATCCATCGTGTTGGATGGGCTCACCATCACCGGTGGAGATGCGACTGGCGCGGCCCCTTCGGGGGGCGGCGTACACGTGCAAGACACGTCGCTGATGCTCGTCAACGTTGTGATCATCGGCAATCGCGCACAGGATTACGGCGGCGGGGTCTCCGTCGAGGGGAATAGCCAGTTGACGATCCAGGCCAGCCACATCTTGAGCAACACGGCCAGCGTCGGCGGAGGGCTGTTTGTGGGCGACGGCTCGCGACTGTGGTTGACCAACGCTGTGGTCGCTCGCAACCAGGCCACCGTAGCGGGCGGTGGCCTCTACTCACGACCGGATGCTTCGACCTTTATCGTCAATAGCACGTTGACCGACAATGACGCTCGGGGCAACGGCAAGGGCGTCTATGCCTGGCCGCTCTCCTCGCAGACCACTGCAATCACCAACAGCATCGTGTGGGGCAACGGCGACGATGACCTGAGATGTCCTGGAAACTGCACTGTGGCCTATTCGGACGTGGCGGGAGGTGTGCCTGGTGCCGGCAACCTGAACGCCGATCCACTGTTCCGCGACCCGGCCGGTGGTGACTATCACCTGCGTCCCGACTCACCGGCCATTGACGCAGGAGACCCGGCCGGTGTGCAACCGTCTGGCCCGGCCCCGACCACGGACATTGACAGCGAACCCCGTCCTCTGGGATCAGGTGTGGACCTGGGAGCGGATGAGGTTGGGCCTCTTGCCTGGTCCACGATAACCGTGGACAAAGCCTTCGCCATGCCAGGCGAAGTCCTCAATTACACCATTACGCTCACCAGTACGGGCACCTCTAACAATCTGAGCTTCTCGGTCACCGACATTCTGTCTCTGCTCACCGACTATGTCCCCGGTTCGTTACGTGCCTCCAGTGGCACGGCCGTTTACCTGCCGGCGGACGGCACCGCGCTTCCACCGCCGGGCGGCACCTTACTTCTGCCGTGTATCCTCTGGACAGGCACAGTGACACCGGGCCAACCGGCCTACCTGAACTTTGCCGTCACCGTCCGCCACCAGACTACGCTCTACTGCGCCGACATCGTCAACGTTGCCCTCATCCAAAGCGACGTCTCTGCCATTGAGCGCAGCGCCATCACCCGGATAAGCGACGGTACGCTCGACTACATCGCCATCCAGGACACGGCCGGGGGCGGCGGGAACAGAGTGGTCCCCCGCACGTTACAGATCGGCGAAGCCCTCACCGTGTACGCCGCCGGGTACGACGGCTGCGACGGTTATTTCGGCCCCATCTCGGTGACCTGGAAGACGTCGGGCACGCTCGAGTACCAGGGAGGCGTTGGTGACAGTTTTGCCTTTACCCCGACTACGGCAGGGGGCGAGGGGACTATCGTCGCCGACGACGGCCAGGGTCACACCGACGAGACGGGGCTGATCACCGTCGTGCCCATCCCGCCCCGGATTAACATATCACCCTTGGTTCTGACCAATACCCAGCCTCTGAACCAACTTGTCACCCAATCGCTGACCATGTCAAACGGAAATGGGCTGACGTTGACGTACGAGGTTGTACCCAACGAGATTGTACCCACCTACACCCAACCGTTTGAGCTGATGTATGAGTGGGACGAGAGTTTCTTCATAGACGCGGACGACTCTTCGGGCTATATTTGGGATTACTACTTTGCCCCCGAACAGGTTGACCCCCGGCTTACAGGTGGAGAGGTCAAAGTGACAGAAGTAGAGATCCAGAGCGTTGGCATCAACCTGGCAGACTGGATCAACTGGGACTGGGAGGTGCATCTGAGCAACCAGGACATCGGCTTGCCGGAAGGGCAGATTTGGGATTCCCGGGTCTCTCCCTGGAGCGGGCACGACCGCAACGCCCCCTGTCAGCTCGTATTTACGATTGGCGAGCAGCGGAACGCAAGCTCGTATGTGTACGCAGCCAGCCACAGTTTTGTCACGGGGTCTATGTCCGTTGTCCCATTCTACAGCCACATAAAACGCAGTCTGTCTACCTCTATGAAGACCACCGATGGCTTACACGCCCAGGTGTTCCTCTGGACTGGCGACCCTCGGGTGACGATTCAGTTTGATACCGTCCGGCTGACCGTGCGCGGCGTAGTGACCTATACGACGGCCGACTGGTTGACCGTTGATCCTATCTCCGGCACCCTCGGCCCTGGCGGTAGTCAGGTCCTTACCGTCAGATTTAACTCGAGGGATCAGGATTTCGGCGTGTACCACGCCGCCATCGTCGTCCAGAGCAACGACCCGGACAATGCGGTGTCTGTCATTCCCGCGACCTTGACAGTCAGCGGTGGAACCCGGCTCTACTTGCCCTTGCTGATGCGCAACGCAAGCACACCATAACTAAAGGCGTAGTGGCGACTTCAGTCGCCCTGGTATCACCTTTGAATGACTAAAGTCATTACTACGAGGAGCAGAAATGCCAAACAAATCTAACAGTAGCGATACAATGAACATTTTCATCACCGGCGGCGCTGGTTTCATCGGCTGTAACCTGGCCGATTATCATCTGAGCCAGGGAGATCGGGTGGTCATCTTTGACAACCTGTCCCGCAAAGGCACAGACACCAACCTGGCCTGGTTGCAGGAAAGGCACGGCGACCTGTTGGCCTTCACCCTGGGTGACATCCGTGATTTCGATGCCTTGCGAGGCGCCCTGCCGCCCGACACGGAGCGGGTGTACCACATGGCGGGCCAGGTTGCGGTCACGACCTCTGTCGTAGACCCGCGCGAGGATTTTGAGAGTAACGCCCTGGGGACATTCAATGTGCTGGAGGCGGTACGAACCATAGCACCGCAAGCCATCGTCTTCTACGCTTCAACCAACAAAGTGTATGGTGGTATGGAAGATGTCGCCATTGTCGAGGACGAAACACGTTATCATTACCGCGGTCTGCCCTTTGGCGTCTCGGAAGAGCAATTGCTTGATTTTCACTCTCCCTATGGCTGTTCTAAAGGCTGTGGTGATCAATATGTCCGGGATTATGCACGCATCTACGGTTTACGTACAGTTGTATTCCGCCAGTCATGCATCTACGGCACGCGCCAATTCGGCGTTAAAGACCAGGGCTGGGTGGCCTATTTTTGCATCGCCGCACGGTTAGGGCGACCCATCACAATCTATGGCACTGGCAAGCAGGTGCGCGATGTGCTGTGGATTGACGACCTGGTCGCGGCCTACGAGGCCGCGGCGGCGCGGATTGACGTATCGGCGGGACAGATTTACAATATCGGCGGTGGGCCGGGGAATACGATGTCAATCTGGGCCGAATTTGGCCCCATGCTGGAAAAGCTGGCTGGGCATCCGATTCCCGTCACGTACTCCGATTGGCGTCCTGGCGACCAATCTATCTACGTCAGCGATATCCGCAAAGCGGAACGGGAGTTGGGATGGCGTCCGCTGGTGCCGGTGACAGAGGGCATAGAGCGTCTGTGGGAGTGGGTAGACGCAAATCCAGATCCGCGAGAACATCCGCATCGCTCTGTACCTATTCTCGTCAAGTAGCAGTTGATTGATGCGACTATTGCACGTCACACATCAGTACCCTCCCGCCATAGGCGGCTCGGAGAAATACATCGCCGACCTCTCGGAAGAACTGGTAGCACGGGGACACCAGGTAGACGTTTTCACCAGCTGCTCTCTGGATTACCATACCTGGAAGGATGAACTAAGACCCCGTGAGCGCATGAATGGGGTCAACGTATACCGCTTCCGCAGCATGCGGCGCACCGGATTCGTCTGGCGTGTACTACATTGGAGTCTGGGCCAGTATTGGCGGACCCGCTCCCGCTGGTATGAGCCGCTCATTCTGTTCGGAGGTGGACCGCTCTGCCCTGGTATGTTCGCTGCAATGCTGTCCCGGTTGCCACAGTACGATTTGGTCCATCTGAACTGCCTGGTATATGGACACGTCGCCTACGGTTATCTGGCAGCACGCTGGCGTCACGTTCCGGTGATCGTCACACCACACACCCATGCCAGCCAGGAAGTAACCTACGGCATTGGCCACCAGTTGGACGTATTGCATGGCAGTGACCACATCATCGCTGTCACGGAGGCCGAGCGGGATTTTTTGCTGGGATTGGGGCTGGACCCATGGCGTGTAACAACCGCAGGCAACGGGCTGCGACCAGAGTCGTACCCGATGAGGGATGCGATGACCTGCCGCCAACGGCTGGGGTTGCCCGAGGACGCGTTCGTGATGCTGTTCCTGGGTCGCCAGGTCGAGTACAAAGGCCTGGGGATGGCACTGGAGGCATTCATCGTCCTGCGGAAATGTTACCCGCACACGTATTTCCTTGTCGTGGGTCCAGAGACGGACTACTCCCGTCAACTGTTCACCCGCCACGACGACCGGCCGGGGGTGATCAACCTGGGAACCGTGTCGGACGACGTACGGATGGATGCGCTGAATGCCTGCGACTGCCTCGTGCTTCCCTCCGCAGGAGAGGCATTCGGCATCGTCTTTTTGGAAGCGTGGATCGTGGGGAAGCCCGTCATCGGACCACGCACGGCGGCCATCTCCACCGTGATCCGTGATGGACAGGATGGGTGGCTGGTCCCACTCGACGATCCACTGACGATCGTGACGGCACTGAAGCGCTGGATTGATACGCCAGCCCTGGCGCGACAGATGGGGGAAAGCGGTCGCCAGCGGGTGCTGCAACGCTACACCCGGGCACGCGTCGCCGATGTGATAGAAGGCGTCTATCTCCGAACCCTGCGCGCCCGTCAGAGGGTGCAGGCTGCTCAGAGGCACTCCCTATGCACGTGAGCGTCGTCGCTCCAACCACAAGCGGCTGAGCGGGTGCTCCTGCTCTAAGTGCATCCACCAGCGTCATTGCTGGATCATCACCGACCAAAGGAGAGCGGGGAGGACTGATGCGTGTTCTTCTAATCACGAATTACTTTCCCCCTCATTACATAGGAGGGGCTGAAGTCGTAGTTTACAATACCTGCCACGGCTTACTCCAACGCGGGGTGAATACCTCTATTCTAATGATCAATGCTCGTATGCCCGAGAGGAGTGACCAGCAACGTGACGTCCAGGGCGTTCCGGTCCACGAAGTAACCTATCAACCATACCTGTTTAATAATCCTTTCTTGCAAACCTTTGACCCTCGCGTATACCGGGGTGTGGTAGCCGAAATACGACATGTCCAGCCTGATTTGGTGCACGTCCATAATGTTTCTGGCGCCACGTTGGCTCCTTTTGTAGCCTGTCGCCGATTGAATATGCCTCTGGTGCTCACGCTCCACGATCAATGGCTGCTTTGTCCCAACAACATGCTCTACAAAGGCGATGGATCGTTGTGCGATCCGGCAGAGTATCCCAGAGGCTGCAATCAGTGCTTCCGGCGACAGGGTTTTTGGGCCAACATTCCCTGGCGGCGCCAGATTTTCGCCCGCCTGGTTCAAAACGTGCGTTTATTTATCTCCCCAAGTCAAAAGTTAGTTGATCTACACGTCACGGCCGGTTACAATCCAGTACGCTTCCGCGTCGTGCCTAACGGCATTAAACCCACACTGTTCCAGACTCCCTCCGATTCACTCGTGAGGAAATATGCGCGAGAAAGTGGCCTGTTTCGCACCTTGTTGCTTGCCGGGGCGTTGGTTGAGAGCAAAGGGATCAAAACCATTATCGAGGCGCTGCCCTTGCTGTCCAGGTACGTAGATCGCTTCCGTCTGCTTGTGGTCGGTGTAGGGGATGAGCGTTTCTTGGCAGTCTTGCGGCGCTTCGATCCGTCAATCGTGAAGCTCCTGGGACGGGTGCCTTTTCAGGAGATGCGTGCACTGTACGCTGCAACCGATCTGACGGTTATACCCTCGGTGTGGTACGAGAACTCGCCTATGGTGATCTATGAAAGTATGCTGGCCGGGACGCCGGTGTTGGGTTCTGCGATAGGCGGCATCCCGGAACTGATCCGGCAGGGAGAGACCGGCTACCTTTTCTCCCCTGGTGACGCGGTCGCGCTGACCGAGCGGGTGATTCAGCACTTTGCCCGCTCAGCGCCCGACCGACGGGCTATGCGTAAATGTTGTGTCGAGTTCGCTCGTACCCGCATGACCTTGGATTGCTATCTCGATCATTTGCAGCAGGTCTACGATGAAGCGCTGGAAGATTGATAAGGGAGAAAATGATAATGAAAGTTAGCCTGATCAACTTGAATCTGGTGGCTGAAGATGCTGTTGGGATGTGTGTCATCAGCCAAGTGCGTCTTTTCCGTCGTCGTGGCGATGACGTGCATGTTTACATTCTTCATCCCCCGCACAATGTACCGGCCGATGTGGAGGAAGTGGCGAGCGTCGTCACGTTGAGGAAATTAATCGAGGGGCAGGAGGAACACTTCCGTTTGTCTGATCTGTACATTTACCACTATCCGGGTCGTTATGCGTTGGTGGAGAGCATTCGCGGCATTGAGCGGGGAACGGTAATCTTTTATTACCACAACGTCACTCCGCCTGAACTATGGGGGAGTGACATCGGCCGCGATTCGCTGATGCAAGACATAGAAGGCAGCGCATTGATTCATTATGCCGACTTGTGTATCACCCCCAGCCCCTTCAATAAGCAAGACCTTGTGGGCCGCCTTGGCTATGCTCCTGATCGAATTTACGTCCTACCTCTAGCCGTAGATTTGGAACGATTCAACCTTGGTGGCAGGGATCCGAAACTGATTCAGCGCTATAAGTTGGAAGGGCAGCGGGTATTGCTTTTTGTAGGTCGTATGGCGGGCAACAAGCGGATTGACATCTTGATCGAGGCGCTGGCGCGAGTCAAAAGCCGGATACCGAACACCAGACTGCTGCTGGTCGGCGACGACCGCAGCAACCCGGCGTTCCGCCCGATTGTCGCCGCCGCCCAAGCCTGCGCCGCTGAACTGGGGATCGCCCGTGACGTAATCTGGACTGGTCGGGTGGACGAGTTGCCCCCCTATTTTCGTCTGGCTGATGCCTTCGTGACCGCCAGTCTGCATGAAGGCTTTGGGCAGCCGCTGATTGAGGCCATGGCCTGTGGCGTGCCAGTGATTGCCAGTCGTGCCGGTGCCATGCCCTGGGTGTTGGACACTGCCGGGCTTCTCTGTGAGCCCGGCAGCGCCGATGACCTGGCCGAAAAAGTTCTGACAGTGCTGAAGGACGCCAATCTTCGCCAGATGCTCGTCGAGCGTGGCCTGGAACGGGTACAGGCGTTCAGCCTGGAACGTTATGAGGCCAACCTGGCCGAGATCGTAGACCAGGCCGTGACCTACACGCTACCCGAAATCCCGCCTGAACCCGCAGAGGAGGCAAGCGAGGAAACGCAGACACAACCAGCCCCCGCCGCCTCCCGGGACGAGTTGATTTTGAACGTCCTCACCGACGAGATAAAGGCTCAGAGCGACATTGCCTTGAGTGGCTATGTGGTTCGTTCCAGAATGCCGCTGCTGGGGCCGTTCATCGCCTGGGTACGGCGCAACCTGACCTCCCACCTGCGTGAACCTTACCTGGACCCGATGATCGAGCGACAGGTAGCCCTCAATCGCCGAATGGCCGAGTGGATGCGGCGGACAATCGGCTTCAGGACCGCTTCTACCCAGCGCCAGGCCGAACTGGAGGCCCGCGTGGAGGCTCTGGAGGCACAGGTCGAAGCCCTGTCCCGTTGTCTGGATGAGGGGGAACTTCCGGAGGAGCGCTAGCCGTGGCTCAAATGAAACCCATTGGTCAATGCATTCTATGGGAAGACTAAAAGAAGCCGAAGTCACCCCACATAACCAGCGTGTTG